>CAZCEX010000020.1:0-18812 GCA_964497785.1 uncultured Thermoanaerobaculia bacterium
TGAAGTACGCCGAGGACGGCGAGCCGGTGATCCATGGTCTGCGGAGAGTTTCGACGCCCGGACGACGTGTCTACAGTGACGTTGAGGCGTTGCCGAAGGTCCGTAACGGCCTTGGCGTCGCCGTGGTATCAACCAACCGGGGTGTCCTCACCGATGAGCAGGCTCGTGGCCTGCGCGTTGGTGGCGAAGTCCTGTGTGAGATCTGGTAGGGAGGGGGCAATGTCTCGAGTCGGATTGAAACCCATCCCCGTACCGGAGGGCGTCGAGGCCCACATCGGTAACGGCGTCGTACAGGTCAAGGGTCCAAAGGGCTCCATCCTGGTTCATCTGATGCCCTGCATCAGCGCGGAGCTCAAGGACGGCCTCATCTCCCTGACCCGGGCCAATGACGAGCGTCAGAGTCGCGCTTTCCACGGCCTGAACCGTGCCCTCATCGCCAACGCAGCCGCTGGTGTTTCGAAGGGCTGGAAGAAGCAGCTCGAAATCGTCGGCATCGGTTATCGGGCCGAAAAACAGGCCGATGTTGTCGTATTCAACCTCGGTTACTCCCACCCGATCAATTTTCCAATCCCAGAGGGCATCGAGATCGAGGTGGATGGTAAGGCCAACCGCATCACCGTGATGGGCATCGACCGGCAACAGGTCGGGCAAGTTGCGGCAGAGATTCGCGGGCTTCGTCCACCAGAGCCCTACAAGGGTAAAGGTATCCGGTATTCGGACGAAACCGTTCGGACCAAGGCCGGGAAACAGGGAGCGACGGCATGAGTCGGGTCAGAGATCGTAAGCAGCGGCGGATGCGTATCAGGCGCCGGTATCGGGACACGGTACGGGGAACGGCATCCCGTCCCCGTCTGGCGGTCTTCCGGAGCCTGCGGTACGTATACGCACAGGTCATCGATGATGAGACCGGCGTCACGTTCGTGGCGGCATCGAGTCTCGAAAAGGACGTTGCGGGAAGCGCCTCTCATGGGGGCAACGCCGAAGCAGGCAAGCTGGTCGGTACGGCAATCGCCAACCGTGCCAAAGAAAAGGGCGTCGAGACAGTGGTTTTCGACAGAGGTGGATTCAACTACCACGGTGTGATTCGAGCAATCGCCGAAGCGGCTCGTGAAGCCGGCCTGAAGTTCTAGGGGAAGTCGATCATGATGAACCGTGAGAGTGAAAACAGCGAGACCGTCGTCCACATCAACCGGGTAGCCAAGGTTGTCAAAGGCGGCAAAAACTTCTCCTTCTCGGCCGTTGTCGTGACCGGCGACGGTGAGGGCAAGGTCGGGTACGGTACGGGCAAGGCCCGTGAGGTGCCGCCAGCGATCCAAAAAGCCTCCGAGCAGGCCAAGCGTTACATGATCCGGGTACCCATGGTGGGTGGAACCGTTCCCCACCTCGTCTGGGGCCGGTGGGGGGCCACCCGTGTGCTCCTGCGGCCTGCCTCGCCCGGTACCGGCGTCATCGCTGGTGGTGGCGTGCGTGCTGTGATGGAGTCGGCCGGCATTCAGGACGTACTGACCAAGGTGATCGGGAGCCGAAATCCCTTTAACGTGGTGCGTGCGACCTTCGATGCCCTCGGACAATTGATGACCATCGAACAGGTCCGTCGGCTCAGAGGGATTGACGTCGTAGCCGACGAAGCCAAGCCTGTTGAAACCGCTGCAGCCGTGGACGCGCCCCTCGAAGAGACCGTCGAGGTCGATGCCGAGCCTGCGGAGGAGGGGAGTGAGCCGTCATGAGCCCCGCTAAGAAGAAGTCTCAGAAGATGCTCAAGATAACCCAGGTCAAGAGCCAGATCGGCTACGCCGGAAAGCAGAAAATGGTGCTGGCGGGTCTCGGTCTGGGAAAGATCGGCCGGAGTGTCACGCGCATCGATGACCCGTGCATCCGAGGCATGGTGACCAAGGTGACTCACCTGGTGACCGTCGAGGAGGTGGAGGCATGACCATGGAACTGAATAATCTCCGTCCTGCGGCCGGCGCCAAACGTAAGCGCAAGCGGGTTGGCAGAGGCCCTGGCTCGGGCACCGGCAAAACCGCCGGGCGCGGCCACAATGGGCAGAAGTCTCGCAGTGGCTACTCGCGCCGGTACAGTTTCGAAGGCGGCCAGATGCCGCTCGTCCGTCGAATTCCGAAACGCGGGTTCACGAACATCTTCCGAATCGAGGTCCAGGTGGTCAACCTGCGTGACCTGGAGCGGGTCTTTGCCGACGGTGAAGAGGTGACTCCAGCGGAAATGGTCGATCGAGGCCTCATTCGGCGAGGAACCGGGCCGGTCAAGGTACTCGCGACTGGTGAGCTGACCAAGAAATTGGTCGTTCAGGCGCATCGATTCTCGAGTTCGGCCCGCACCAAGATCGAAGAGGCGGGCGGTCGGTGTGAGACGGTGCCATCGTGATTGAAAGCTTCCGCAACATCTTCGCCATCCCAGACCTGCGCAGGAGGGTTCTTTTTACCTTCGCGGTCCTGGCAGTCTACAGAGTCGGCGCCTTTATTCCGATTCCAGGGATCGATCCCCTGGCGTTGGCCGAGTTTGCCGAGGCCGCGAAGGGTACGGTGCTTGGCTTTCTGAACCTGTTCTCTGGTGGGGCGCTCGGGCGCATGACGGTCTTCGCGCTCGGCATCATGCCCTACATTTCGGCATCGATCATCCTGCAACTGCTCACGGTCGTCTGGCCTTACCTCGAGAAACTCTCGAAGGAGGGTGAGCTCGGTCGTCGCAAGATCACCCAGTACACCCGCTATGGGACAGTCGTCTTGTCCGTGATCCAGGGAATGGGAATCTCCTTCTTCCTGGAGAACACCCAGGCGCCAGGTGGCGCTCATCTCGTGCCACTCGAGCTTCAGGGATGGGGTTTCCGTTTCCTGACAGTGTTGACCTTGACCACTGGTACGGCATTCGTCATGTGGTTGGGCGAACAGATCTCGGAGCGAGGCATCGGCAACGGTATCTCGCTGATCATCTTCGCGGGTATCGTCGTCGGCTTGCCGAGCGCAATCCTCAATACCGTCACCGATATTCAGCAGGGATCGATGAACATCTTGACCATCATCATCCTGTTGGTATTCATGATCGGTGTGGTGGCGGCGATCGTTTACATGGAGCGGGCGCAAAGACGCATTCCAATTCAGTATGCGAAACGGGTCGTCGGGCGACGCGTATATGGTGGTCAGAGCACCTACCTGCCTTTACGCCTGAATACCGGCGGCGTCATCCCCGTGATCTTTGCCGCCTCGATCATGTCTTTTCCCCAGACGCTGGGAGCGATGATCGAGAACCGGTGGTTGCAGTCGATTATTGAGGCGTTGAACTACGGCGAACCTCTCTACAATCTGATCTACTTCCTGTCGATTATCTTCTTCTGCTACTTCTACACCTCGATCATCTTCAACCCGGAGGACACCGCCGAGAACATGCGCAAGTATGGCGGTTTCATCCCGGGTATCCGACCGGGCAAACGTACAGCAGAGTTCATCGACCGGATTCTCACCAGGATCACCCTGGTTGGGGCCTTCTACCTGGCCATGGTGGCCATCCTGCCGCAGATCCTGATCTCCGGCTTCAAGGTGGCGACGATTCCTGTTATCGGGGCGACGCTCGACGCTTTGCTTCCGGCGTGGTTCACCCAGGGCCTGGGGATCAAGTTCTTCTTCGGTGGAACTTCCCTGCTCATCGTCGTCGGGGTTGCCATGGATACAGTGCAGCAGATCGAGTCCCAACTCGTGATGCGTCATTACGATGGCTTCATGCGCCGTGGCAAAGTCCGCGGGAGGCGTGGTTAAGCGCATGATTTTCCTCAAGTCACCCGACGAGATCGATGCTTTGGACCGGGCCAATGGCCTGGTTCACAGGGCCTTGGCCGCAGTTCGCGAAATGGCTGTGGCCGGAGTCACGACGTGGGATCTCGATCGTATGGCCGAGGAGATGATTCGCAAAGATGGCGGCGAACCTGCATTCAAGGGTTACCGGGGTTTTCCGGCCACCCTGTGTATTTCCATCAATGATGTCATCGTTCACGGGATTCCAAACCATCGCGTGCGGCTGCGCGAGGGAGACTTGGTGAGTGTGGACTGTGGCGTTGTGCTCGATGGATTTTTTGGTGACGCGGCGGTTTCATTCGGGATCGGGAAAGTATCCGAAGATGCTCACCACCTGATGGAAACCACCCGTCAGTGTCTTGAAGATGGCGTGGCCGAGGTCAAACCAGATGGTCGCCTCGGGAATGTCGGCGCTGCTGTGCAGCGGCGAGCGGAGTCTGCCGGATACGGGGTCGTACGTGACTTCGTCGGCCACGGTATCGGTCGCAACCTCCATGAGGACCCTCAGGTCCCTAACTATGGAGCGTCCGGACGTGGGCAGTTGATGAAACCAGGCCTTGTCATTGCAATAGAGCCGATGATCACCGCCGGCAGCTGGCGGGTAAAGATCGACGATGATGGCTGGACAGCAAGGACAGAAGACGGTAATATCGCCGCCCATTTTGAATTCTCGGTGGCTGTCACCAACGACGGTCATCGTGTGCTCGGGATTTAGGAGTACATGACCGATGCCCAAGGAAGAAGCGATCGAAGTGGTCGCGACAGTAGTAGAACCTCTGCCGAACGCGATGTTTCGTGTGGAACTCGAGAATGGTCACGAGGTTTTGGCGCACATTTCGGGGAAGATGCGTAAGCATTTCATCCGAATCCTTCCTGGGGACAAGGTCCTCGTCGAGCTCTCTCCTTATGATTTGAAGAGAGGGCGCATCGTTTACCGTTACAAATGACAAGGGGGCGACAATGAAAGTTCGTCCATCGGTGAAGCGCATGTGTTCGAAGTGCAAGATCATCCGCCGCAAAGGCGTGGTCCGGGTGATTTGCGAAAATCCGAAACACAAGCAGCGCCAGGGCTGAGCGAGGAGGGTCCATGGCTCGCATCGCAGGTGTTGATCTGCCATCCAACAAGAGGGTCGAGATCGGCTTGACCTACATATACGGAATCGGCCGCTCGAGGGCTATAGAAGTCCTGACGACTGCGAAAGTCGAGCAAGGGACCAAAATCAAGGACTTGTCCGAAGACGAAGTCCTTCGCCTTCAACGCGTCCTCCAGGACGAAGGTCGGGTCGAAGGTGACCTCCGCAAGGAAGTCGCTATGAACATCAAGCGCCTGATCGAGATCGGATGCTATCGAGGTATCCGTCATCGCCGAGGGCTTCCTGTTCGTGGTCAGCGGACCCATACGAACGCTCGCGGTCGCAAGGGCCCGCGGCGTCAGGCGGTGGCTAGCAAAAAGAAAGTCACCAAGTAGGAGGGGCTTCGAATGGCCAATGAAAATAAAGGTGCACGCAAGGCGCGTCGCGAGAAGAAGAATATCCCGCACGCGGTTGCCCACATTCACGCCACCTTCAACAATACAATCGTCACCTTCACCGATCCGAGTGGGGGCGCGCTGTGTTGGTCGTCGGGTGGCCGTATCGGTTACAAGGGTTCCCGCAAGGGCACGCCGTACGCTGCACAGCTGGCGGCACGCAACGCAGCCGACCAGGCAGCGGACAATGGCGTGCGAAGCGTCGAAATCCGCGTCAAGGGCCCGGGCCCGGGTCGCGAGTCGGCGATCCGCGCTGTGGCCGCGAGCGGCCTCGATATCAAGAGCATCCGCGACGTGACGCCGATCCCCCACAACGGGTGTCGGCCGCGCAAGCGGCGTCGCGTGTGAGTCAAGGAGTCTGATAGTGGCACGTTACCGGGGACCAGTCTGTCGTCTCTGCCGTCGTGAAGGCATGAAGCTCTTTCTCAAAGGAGAGCGTTGCTACAAAGAAAAATGCGCCATCGAGCGCCGCAACCAACCGCCCGGCCAACATGGTGGCGCCCGCCGCCGGAAGAAACCGCGCGCCTACGGCATCCAGTTGCGTGAGAAGCAGAAGCTTCGCCGCATCTACGGTTTGCTCGAAGGCCAGTTCAGGCGGACCTTCGACGATGCCAATCGTCGTAAGGGTGTGACGGGCGAACACCTGCTTCAGCTGCTCGAGCTGCGGCTGGACAACGTCATCTACTCCTTCGGGTTCGCGACCTCCCGCACCCAGGGGCGGCAGCTCCTGCGTCACGGCCACATCGAGGTCGATGGGCGCCGCGTCAACGTGCCCTCCTTCCGGGTCAAACCCGGCATGACGGTAGCGGTGCGCGAGAAGAGCCGGAAGCTTGACCAGATCGCCGAAGCCGTTGAGTTCGCACAGGGGCGGGGTATTCCTGCCTGGCTCGAGTTCGACGCTGAAAACCTGACCGGCAAGGTACTCGAGGTGCCGTCGCGGGAAGATATCAGGTATCCCATCCAAGAGCAGCTCATCGTCGAGCTCTACTCACGCTGAGGGGGGTGAGATGATCTGGCACCAGTTTCACAAACCGTCCGGGGTCGAAGTCACCGAGGATACGAAGACCGATCGATACGGGCGGTTCGTCGCCCAGCCCCTTGAGCGCGGCTGGGGTACGACGGTCGGCAACGCCTTGCGGCGTGCTCTCCTGTCATCGATTCCCGGGGCTACGATCACCGCTGTAAAAATCGAAGGAGTGGATCACGAATTTTCGGTGCTCCCCGGGGTGGTCGAGGACGTCACTGATGTCATTCTCAACCTCAAGCAGATCCCACTGCGCATGCATGGCATCGAGGCAGCGTTCCTGACCCTCGAAGCCAACGGCGCCGGGATCGTCACCTCGGGTCAGCTCGTAGGGACCTCCCAGGTCGAGATCGTCGATCCCGACGTGCACATCGCCACCCTTTCGGCAGACGCCCTTCTTCGGATGACCGTTCGCGTCGGCATGGGTCGTGGATACCTGCAGGCCGATGAAAACCAGACCGACGACCTCGATGTGAGCTTCATTCCGATCGACTCGGCGGCCTCGCCGGTCGTGAAGGCCAACTACCGGGTCGAGATGGCCCGCCTCGGCCAGATGACCAACTTCGACAAGCTCGTTCTTGAGGTCTGGACCGATGGCACGATCAAACCCGAAGAAGCCATCAGCCAGGCTGCGCAGCTCGTCCGCGGGCACATGGATATCTACGCCGCGCTTGGTACTGAAGAAGAGGTCCAGGTCGAAGACGAGCCCGAGGTCGAACCGGAAGAGAATACTATCTTGGAGCAGAGCATCGACACGCTCGAGCTCTCGATCCGATCCATGAACTGTCTCAAAAACGCCAACATTCGAACCCTTCGCGACCTGGTTTCGCGATCCGAGAAAGAAATGGTCGAGATCCGGAACTTCGGCGACAAGTCGCTTCGGGAGGTCCGGGAGAAGCTCGAAAAGGAAGGCCTCGGGTTCGGGATGAACCTTGAACTTTGATCCCCGGGTCTCGAGCCTGACCGGCCGCCGGCCGAAACCAGGAATCGAGCATCCTGCGACGAGGGA
Organism: uncultured Thermoanaerobaculia bacterium; assembly: GCA_964497785.1. GTDB lineage: Bacteria > Acidobacteriota > Thermoanaerobaculia > Thermoanaerobaculales > Sulfomarinibacteraceae > CAZCEX01. Next base: position 7,368 of record CAZCEX010000020.1, read on the forward strand.
GTAGAAAAATGCGACATCGAGTTCGCGGCCGCAAACTGGGCCGCACGACGGCTCACCGGACGGCCATGTTCCGCAACCAACTGACCGCCCTATTTACCCACGAGCGGATCACAACCACCGTCGCCAAGGCGAAGGAGCTTCAGCCTCTCGCCGAAAAGATGGTGACTCTGGCACGAACAGGCACGCTGGCGAACCGGCGGTCGGTGCAGGCGATGGTCCCGGACAAGGAGATCGTGAGGCGCCTGTTCGATGACGTCGCCCCCCGGTTCAATGACCGTCCCGGCGGCTATACGCGGATCCTGCGCCTCGGCCGCCGCCGCGGCGACAACGCCGAGATGGCGATCATCGAGTTTGTGGACTACACGCCCAAACCCAAGGGCGAGAGTGGTGGCGACGGCAGCAAGCCCTCGCTCATGGATCGCGCCAAGGGCCTGTTCGGCGGTGGTCGATCGGACGGAGCTGAGGAGACGGTTACCGAGGATGCAGCTGCTGAAATCGAAGCCGAGCCCGAAGACGATGCTGAAGGCGAGGTCGAAGTAGCGGCCGAAGAAGCCGAAGTCGAAGCTGAAGCAGAGCCAGAGGTCGAGGCGGAAATCGCCGACGAGATCGAGGATGCCGAGGCAGAGACCGAATCGGCGGAGAAGAAAACCGAATAGATCAGGTTACTCTGATTCGACTGAAATTACGCCGCGCCGCAGGGCGCGGCGTTACTATTCTGAGGATGTTAATACGCTCGTCGTTCATCGTGGCAGTCCTTGCGCTTGCGGTTGGGCCGGCCCATGCAGATTTGGCCGTCTTTGTCGATGGGCGGGTTCTGCGGGTCGAGGATGCTCGTCTTGTCGGCGAGGACATCCACCTCCACCTGCCGGGAGGCGGGTACCTTGAGGTGCCGGCAGAACGCATCGACAGGGTCGTCGACGACGAAATCGCCCGTGGCCCAACATCGGATGACCCTTTTGGCGACTGTGCCGCGCGCTGGGCAGAGGAGAGCCTGCCCCAGGCCACGCCATTCGCGGACCTCATAGGTGATGCCGCGCGTTCTGCTGATCTCAATCCACGGCTGCTGGCGGCGCTGGTACGTGCAGAGTCTGCCTTTGATCCGTTGGCAGTGTCGAGCGTCGGAGCGCGCGGCCTGACTCAGCTCATGCCGGCGGCGGCGGCAGACCACGGCGTCGTTGATCCGTTCGACCCGGCTGACAACCTCCGAGGTGGCGCCGCCCACCTCCGGTTGATGCTCGATCGTTTTGACAGTCTGCCGCTCGCCCTGGCCGCCTACAATGCCGGCGCGGCTACCGTTGACCGGTACGGTGGGGTTCCACCTTACAGGGAAACCCGCGGCTTCCTGCGCCGAATTCTCACGGAGTTCTGTGGCGGTTGACGAGCTGCGGGTCGGCCGCAGGAACACAATCAACGCAAAGGCGCAAAGGCGCAAAGGCGCAAAGAAAGCACGGAGTTCGGATGCCGGATTCCAGTGACGGCGTCACACCACAGGCGAGACGCCCGTGGCCACCATGTCTCCCGTCGTGACCACTGTCTTGGTGGGAGCAGGCGTCCCGCCTGCGGAGAGGAACGTCGACCGGCGCCGTACGCTGCAGCTGTCGCTGCCCCAGCTCCTGTCGCCGTCTCTGCCTCTGGTTTCCGGCGCTGCCCTCGCCGTCTGGCGTACACTGTGCCGGAAAGGGAAGAATGATGAAAATACACAGTCTGGTGTCCGGTGTCGTACTTGTCCTCTGCGCCGTGGCGATACTCGGTTGTGGGAAACGTGAGACACCGGAGGAGCATCTCTCCCGTCTCCGTCGGGCCCATGACATTGTGCCCACCGGCGCGACGACCACCTTCGACAGCGAGGGTTACCCGCGCCTAGTCGTCGATCTCCGGGTGACCAATCAGAGTGCCGAGCGCCTGGACCACTTGACGATCATGGTGCGAGTCGAAAGTTCCGATGGTGTCGAAAGGCTCGCCGAACCGGTGACCCTTGACCTCAGCGCAACCAGGCCGGGTGTCGGCGTGCAACTCGCAGCCCTGATCGACAACTACGGGCTCGCCGATGACGATCAGGTGTTCGTTGAGATCCTCAACGATCTGGGACCCGAGGAGCTGCGTGCCCTACCGGAGTTCGGTGACATCCCGAAGTGACGGGTCCTACTGGATATCGCACTCGGGGCTGTCGACGAGACCGAATCGATCGAGAAGGGCCCGGCGTAATTTCGGTAGGACATGGGCGTCAAATGCATCGAGCGAGGTCGGCGCGTGTCTCGATACCGCGGTTCGCGTCGCATCGATGAGACGCAGACCCTCGCACAGCCTGAGCTCGGGATCGGAGCGCAGAGTCTTCAAGGCGACGTCGAGCATGACCTCGTATTTCGCCTGGAATGTCCCCAGATCAGCTGGAAGTGCTCTCATCATCAAAACCCTCACACTATTCAACCATCGGAGGTAGGCATGCTATTTCAGGACGAGGCGAGCTTTCTCGATCAGGTCGAGGCAATCGCCCGGGCTGGGGCGGAACCCCTCATGCGGCGGTTCCGCACGCTGACCGCCGATCAGGTGACAGAAAAGGCCCGCAACGACCATGTTTCAGTAGCAGACGAGGAGGCCGAAGCGGCCATCGTCGCCATGATCGAAACAGAATTTCCCGGTCACGCAATCCTGTCAGAAGAGTCAGGTTGGCATCACCGTTCCCCAGACCGACCGACCTGGGTGGTCGATCCTCTCGACGGGACCACGAACTTCGTCCATGGCATTGCCCAGTTTGCAGTTTCGGTCGGCGTTGTCATCAACGACGAGGTCCGCTACGGCGTCGTCTACGACCCGATCAAGAACGACCTCTTCCGATCTGCCCGGGGACATGGCGCGACGTGGAACGGCAAGCCGTGTGTCATCAGTCCGCGCACCGGGCTCGAGGGGACGATCCTGGCGACTGGTTTCCCATTCAAGGCTCACCACGTGCTCGATCGCTACCTCGGGATCTTTCGCGAGGTCTTCCTGCGCTGCAAGGCCATCCGCCGCACGGGCTCTGCGGCCCTCGACCTGGCCTACACCGCCGCCGGTGTGTACGACGGTTTCTTCGAGTTCTATCTGTCGCCCTGGGACATCGCCGCAGGAACCCTGCTCGTTGAGGAAGCCGGAGGCCGGGTCTGCAACATGGAAGGCGGCGCCAACGTCATGGACGAAGGCAGCGTGCTCTGTGGCCCCCCAGGGGTCGTCGACGAACTCATCAAAGTCGTGAGCACGGTTCCCTGAGGACGGCTTGGCTGTCGAGTTCTGGAAGAAAGTCGCCAATCCGAGTTGAAGTTGCTGAAGATCTCTCGCAAAGACGCGAAGAGCGCCAAGAAAAGTATTGAATTGATCCCTTTGCGTTCTTACCGTCTTTGCGTTTCAATTGTCCTATATCGCCTTCTGTTTGGCACCCACGATCAATCTGAGCCAACAACGGGTGAGGTTACCCGACGAACAGGGCGCACACGGAGGCGTTGTCGCACTTGGGTGGCTTGGCCCACCTGCCGGAAGAACCGTCGGCGTAGCTTTCGATGTAGCGACCGTGCTCGATGCGGGCGCGGTTGAGCCGTTCGTGGATGGAGGGGTAAGCTTGCATCTTCTGGCCGGCTGGGAGCTGTGCTCGCTCCGCCCGGAGCAGATCGTCGACGTACTTCATGCGGCGCACGCTGTGTCCGAGAAGATCGTGGACAAAGGTCTTGGGATCGCCGCAATGAGCCATTTCGACCACCTCCTCGGGTGAGAAGAGATCGTCGATGCCATCCGAGTAAAGGCATACCAGGTCGCCCGACTGGAGTGTCAACGGCACGTCGTGGCGCCGGTAGCGTTTGAGCGTCGCCTTTGGCGAGTTCACCGAGTTGCGGACCAGATTGCGGTGCAGGCTGTAGGCCATGAGATCGGTGAGCGATATCTTGTCAGCGTCGAGGTTCGGCTCGGGCAAGACAGACTCGCCGATGGTACGAAATCGTATGTGACCGTCTGCAGCGGCGACGAACAGTCGGCAATCTCCGACCTGACGGACGTCGAGCGTCCGTCGCCCGTCGGCATGGGTATGGATCAGGGCGCCGACGAAACAGGCGTCGGGGGCGCTCGGACCGGGGTGCTGAATGGCGATGCGGCGTCGGGTTCGCCGCATGGCGACATCGCAGGCGTCCGGGGGCTTCATCCCTGCCAGGGCCTGCAAGACCTCCGCCACCCGTCGCAGTTTCTCGGGGGTGGTCTCTTTGCTGTGCAGCGACTCGGTACTGACGACCTCCCGGGCGGAATGGATGAGACGGCCGGGATCCGTGGTGGTGCCTGACGATGTGGCATGCCACTTTGCGAGGACAGTGCGGATGAAGTCACGGCTCGGCAATTGCCACAGCACCGTCTCGACGCCATCCTCAACGAGGTCCCGGGTTTCTTTCTCGATCTCGGAATTGGGTAGGCGGGCAGCGAGGATCAGCTCTTCAGACAGGATCTGAGCCGCCAGGTCTCCGCGCTCCCGGCCGCCCATGCCGTCGACGACGAACAGGGCGGTTGTCGGCCCGAACTCGCCGTCGGGCTCGACAAAAGCGACACGATCCTCGTTGGTGCCCTTGTAGCCGTGGCCATGGTGGCTGGCGAGAACCACAAGATCACCCGATCGGGTCGACAGCTCGAGGACCGGAGTTTCGCCAAGATCGCCTTCACTGTCGGCGCCAATAACCAACCCCTCCTCCAAAAGGCGGGGCGGTGTGGTGGTGGAGATCGTCTTCTCTATTGCCATCGATAATCGCGAGATGCTCCTGTTCCCGAACATTCTACGCTGCGATATACGAAGGTGCGGAAATATTTCTTGATTTACGCTTTATTTATACCTACACTGAAAAATACCCGAAAGGAGGCGGGACGATATGATTGCTTCAGCACCTTCGAGCTCAGTACGAGACGTCATCGCCGAAACGCGCGGCGCCCTGTGCCGGGCATCGGATCTCGTAAAGCGTCGTCACCGGAGCGAGGCCGACCATCCTCTGGCCACCACCATGCCCTCTTTCGACGGCATGCTCGGTGGCGGCCTGCCCCGCGGCGTGCTCACCGAGCTGGTGGGGCGGACCTCATGCGGTCGGTTCGCGACCTTGATGACGGCTCTGCAGCAGATCACGGCCATCGGCGAGCCCGCGGCTCTGGTCGACCAGGGCGGGCACCTGGATCCCCAGGCGGCCGATGCTGCGGGCATCGACCTCGATCGCTTGCTATGGGTGCGACCCAAAAAATTGTCCGACGCCCTGGCCGCGGCCGAGCTTCTGGTGGCCACCGGTTTTTCCCTGGTGGCGGTCGACCTGGGTTTGGCCCCGGTCAAGGGCCGGGCCCCTCTGGCGGCGTGGTTGCGGCTGGCTCGCCGTACGTCCGAGCACCGAGCGGTGACCCTAGTCGGCTCGCCTTACCGTCTGAGCGGCTGTGCGGCGGGTATGGTCGTGGTGGCGAGCAACCTGCGGGGCCACTGGTCCGGTCGTGTGGGAGAGCTGCGTACGCTCGAGGGTCTGAAAGCAAACCTCGAGCTCGTCAAGCAACGTGGCCGTCGTTCCGAGACCGTAAGCCGCCTGGCCTTCACCCTTCCCGAGGCTGCCTTCGGCGTCGCCTCCGAACCCTTCACCGAAATCCCCAGAAAGGATGCGCCGCATGTCCAGGCCATATGAGACGCGGGTTGTATTCGAGGCCGCTGCTGCAATCGGCCTGTTGCTCTTCAGTTATGTTTTGTTGGTGCTCGTCTTTTGCCTGTGATTTTTTGGAGCCTGTATGCATAGCTCACGGTGCCTTTCGGCCGGCGCGAAGCCCCATTTTCGTTGGACTCTCGTCCCGTACTCAGAGTACTGCGGCGCGAATCCGCCTCAATGGGATCTTCGCGGCGCTCCGAAATCCCCTCGCGCCCTATGCGATACAGGCTCCTAGAGTAGTGATCCTGATCCATGCCCCGTGTCGCTTGCCTGATCGTGCCCTGCTTCCCGCTCGCTGCCAGGTTGCGCGTCGAACCGGAGCTGGCCGGTCAGGCGGTGGTCGTATGCGAAGGCGATGGTGCGGCGGCGCGCGTGGTTGCGGTGTCGCGGACCGCGTGGCGCTTCGGCCTGCGTCCGGGATCGACGCTGATCCAGGCGCGCAGTCGTTTGCCTGACATCATTGCTCGCGGTCGTGATGCTGTCGCCGAGCGCTCGGCCCACGAGGCCCTGCTCGAAGTGGCCGCAACACTTTCCCCGCGAGTGGAGAATGCGCACGAAAACACTGTTTATGCTGATGTCTCCGGAATGGAGCGGCTCTTTCCAGGTGACGAGGCTGAGGCCGAGATCGGGCGTACGGCGATGCTCGTGGCCGAGGGCGTATCGCTCGTCGTGCAGGCCGGCATCGCCGGAACCAAGCTCGCGGCGCGGATCGCCGCCTTCAAGACGCCATCCCCGACCGTCGTTGCCCCCGGAGACGAGCGCGCCTTCATGGCGCCGCTGCCGATCACCGACCTCGGTCTGCCGCGCCGATTGCAGGAAACGCTTCGGCGGTGGGGTGTCGCGACCGTTGGCGCTCTGGCCCGCTTGCCGGCCGACCGGGTCGCGGCGCGCTTGGGGGCGAACGGACAGGCCGCGCACCGCGCCGCCTGTGGCCACGATCCCGAACCCTTGTCTCCCCACCACCCGGCGCCGGTTTTGAGTGAGGGCATGGAGCTGGATTGGGCGGTCGTAACCGTAGACCCCCTGCTCGCGCTGCTCCGGCCGTGTCTCGAGCGCATGCACAGGCGTCTCGAGCACCAGGATCTGGCCTGCACGCTCCTCGAACTTGAGCTGGGGTTGGAGCCCGAGGGTGTTGATCGACGTCCTGTACGCTTGCCCGCTCCGGCACGTGACGTAGAGGCCCTCCTCATCCTCGTACGTCTCGAAATCGAGGCGCGGCCGCCGCAGGGGCCGGTGGCAGCCTTTCGGTGCCTCATCCACCCGGACAGACCACGAACCGCGCAGCTCACGCTTTTTGGCCCGCCTGAAATCCACCCCGACCGGCTGGCCGTCACGCTCGCTCGTCTGGCTGCTCGTCTCGGCCCGGACCGCGTCGGTTCGCCACGGCTGGTCGACGGGCACCTGCCGGAGCGGGTCGGCGCGGTTCCCTTCGATCCGCCGCCGCCGCCGAAACAAAGGTTGGCGCCCCGCCGTGGTCGGGGTCTGCTGGCAGTCCGGGTTCTGCGACCGCCGATTCTATTGGAAGTGATCGTCGAGAGTCGACAGCCCCAGGTGAGTGCCGAGGCGCCGTTGCACGGTGGCGACGGGCGCCCGGTGTCGGTGGCCTCGGAGAACGGCGCCACGCCTCGCATCCAGGGCCTGGTGCGGGTGGCCGCCGGCCCATGGGGACTCGAGGAGGGTTGGTGGAAGGACGAGCCGGTCGCGCGCGACTACTGGGATGTCGAGCTGTCAGGGGGAGGGCTCTACCGGATCTTTTGCGATCGCGTGACGGCGGAGTGGTACGCCGATGGGATCTACGATTAAAGAGCCCCGGGATTTGCACTGTTTTTTCCATTGGGAACGCTCCCGATGAGCGAAGCGAAAAACAGCACAAACCCCGGGGATGAATGCGCTGAAGCGCATTCCGAAAGATCAGGAGAAGGAGTGTATTTTCCTATTTCATAGAAATATACGAGGCAGAGGCCTGACGCCGATATCCATTCGAACCGCTATCGGCGCCTCTGCTTCGTAGATTTCTACTTGATCTCAAGCAGCTCCACGTCAAACACCAGCATGCCCTGCGGAGCGCCTGGCGAACCCTTGTAGGCCAGCTCCTCGGGGATCCAGAAGCGGCGTTTCTCGCCGACCACCATCAGCTGCAGGCCTTCGGTCCATCCCGGGATGACCCGGTTGAGGGGGAAGGAGGTCGGCTCACCGCGCACCACAGACGAGTCAAACATCTTGCCGTCGGTGGTCCAGCCGGTGTAGTGGACCGAGACATTTGAGGTCTCAGTAGGGTGCTCCGTGCCGGTACCTTCTTTAACCACCTTCGAGGCGAGCCCGCTTGCTGTCTTGGCGGCGTTGGCGGGGGGAGCTTCGACGGCGGCAGGGGCCGGTGGCGCCTTCGGCATCTCCTCGATCTCGAGTAGCTCGACGTCGATCACCAGCATGCCCTGGGGTGATCCCGAGGCTTCCCCGAACCCGAGTTCTGCAGGGATCCAGAGACGGCGTTTTTCGCCGACGACCATGAGCTTCACGCCCTCCTGCCAGCCGGGTATGAATTGATCCAGGGGAACGGTGATGGGTTTTCCACGCACGACCGACGAGTCGAACATCGCTCCGTCAGTTGTCCACCCGCTGTAGTGGAACGTGACTCTCGAGCCTTCGCCGGGGTGAGTGCTGCCAGAGCCCGCGACGAGCACCTTGGAGGCGAGACCGCTGGCCGTCTTTTCGGCATCGGCCGGCGCCGCAGCAACGTCCTTTGGTGCCACCGGCGGAGCCGGCGGTTCTTCGAGATCTTCAATACCGAACAGCTCGATGTCAAAGACGAGCATGCCGGCCGGGCGTCCGGGACGCCCCTTGTAGGCGAGGTCAACGGGGATCCAGAAGCGGCGCTTCTCACCCACGACCATCAACTGCAGCCCCTCCGTCCAACCGGCGATCACCTGGTTGAGCAGAAAGGAGGCTTCAAGGTCGCGTGCCACCGACGAGTCGAACATCTTGCCGTCGGTTGTCCAACCGGTGTAGTGCACGGTGACTTTGTCCCACGGGTCGGGGTGCTGGTTGTCTTCGCCGGCAGTGAGCACCTTGGAGCATAAGCCGCTTTCGGTGCACGACGCGTCCGCGGGCGCTTTGGCGACATCTGGAGGTGCCGGAATTTCGTTGGCGCCGGCGGGTCCAACAGCTGCGAAAACGAAAAAGACGAACAGGATAGAAAGTGCGTATTTCATGCGCGCTACCCTATCTCGGATGGGTTTGAGACACAAGGTCTGGGGGCGACGGGCGGCTGAAGGGTTGGAGATCTGCGACGATGAGGATGGGGGACAGTGGACTTGGACCACCCTACTGCAAATGCGGATTCAGGGATCAGGGTGGCAAATGCCTGCGGAAGATTGGTCGATATCGGGCGTGGGGCCGCTGTGGTCGTGCCCCTTCGAATTGCGGTCAGCTACGGGCAGCATCCACTCCGCTGTGCTCCTGCAACGCTGCCCGAAGGTCTTCTGGGACTGGGGCCGACCGTGCGCCGGCGTAGTCGTAGTAGACCTGGGTCGTGGCGCCGGCCGCGATCGGCCGCCCGTCCTCTCGGGAGCAGACGAGGTACTCGAAGTCGAAGCTTGAGGTCCCGAGTCGGGAGGTGCGCAGGTAGACGACGAGGTCCTCGTCGAGTGTAGCCGGCGACAAGAAGCGGCAGTAGATGTCGAGCAGAATGAAGGAGAAACGTGACTCCAGGCCACCGCCGGTATTCGTCTTTCCGTGGATCGCCTTCATCAACGCGGTCCGCGCCATTTCGAAGTAGGTCGCGTAGACCGCGTTGTTGACGTGGCCCATGCCGTCGACGTCGCGGAAACGAACCTCGATGTCGCAGCTGAACTCGAAGTCCTCCGGTCGCAGTGTTCCGATTTCGCGCTTCATGTTCGTTATCTTCAACGGCTGGCTGGGGCAGGTCAAGTAGGGACTCGCGGTCACCTCTATCTCGTGAGGCACCTACAGAGACAGGACCATCCGCAGGCCTTCATCAACAGACGCCATGAGTTTCGGGGACAACGAACCTATATGTTCAGTGAGGAACGACTTGTTCAGCGTGATCACCTGCGACACGTTGACGACCGAGTCCCGCGGCAGTCCCGACTGCTTTCGTTTGATCGAGAGATTTCCGGGTGCGGCAGACAATTTCAAATTTGAAGTCACGACGGCAACGACGACGGTTTGAATCTTGCTCTCGTTGAACGTGTTGGACTGCACGATGAGCACTGGCCGCCGATAGCCCGGTTCCGATCCTTTGGGGGCAGACAGGGAGGCCCACCAGAGTTCCCCGCGTTGCACTACCACTCCTCGGTGGGAAGGGTCGCGGTCTGAAGTTGGAGGACATCGGGGTCAATCTCGCTGCGCTCCGTTTGGTAAACACCGTTGAGCCGGGCAGTGATGCCCTCTGATCTATGGGTCCTCACAAACTGTGCGATTGCCGAGGAGTAAAGTTGGCTTCGGCTCATTCCAAGCCTCTCGGCAAGCCCCTCTGCTGCGACAAACACCTCGTCGGGAATAGAAATAGCGGTTTTCATAAGAAAAGTATAACTCTGGTTATACCTCAAATCAACTGAACTCCGAGGCGATGTGGCTCGCGCGGTCGAAGTCGAGCACGTGCAGCGATCCCGCCTCCGCCTGTGCCGGCACCATCTTTCAGGCTCGTGCCGCCTGCCGAATGGCATGCAACTCGTCCTCGCTTTTTCCAGCGGCAACGTTGCCGATCAAAAACTGGAGAAAGCGTGCCCCGGTGGGGCGTGCCGGGTGCAAAATTGTGCCAGTACCACCTTACGGCGCCCGAGTGCCTCGTGCACAATTATGACACCGGGCAACCCACGGGGAGTTCGTTGCGGCTCTGATGCCACGGATGCGAGGGAGGCCGCCGCTCGCTTGAGCAGCGTGGTCGCAGACGATCCAACCTTCTCCGCGCGACCGCGCTGCTCATGCGACGCTGGGACGCTCCGGGTGCCGGGCAGGCACCCGAGCGGACCAGAAGGCCGGGGCCGGGATGACGTCGGTGGCGCGGATGGATGGTTGCCAGATGAGTTCCAGGCCCAATGAAAACGTGATTACTGTGGCGTCGCAATGTTCTGACGTGGAGCCTCAGGCGGAGAGAGCCGAGCGGCGTCTCTCGGGCTGCTCGGCGCGCGAAAGGAACAACGATTTCATTGGGCCTGGAACTCCGAAGCGTCTGTTGCACCGACCCGCCCACCCGAACCAGGTCCTTACCCCGGCCTTCTGTGATGCTCGGCTGACCGCCGAGCATGCCCAGCGACGCACGAGCAGCGCCGTCGCGTGGTAAAAGATCGGGGCGGCTGCGACGACGCTGCTCGAGCGATCGGCGGCCTGCCTCAGAGGTTGAGATCACAGCCGAAACGTGTTCCCCGAGGGTTGCCCGGTGTCATAATTGTGCGTGAGGCTTTCGGGCGCTGTAAGGTCGTACTGGCACAATTATGCACCCGGCACGCCCCACCGGGACGCGCCTTCGCTGGTTCTCTGATCGGCCTCGTGGACGCAACGGGGCATGCGAAAAAGACCCGCAACGGCGGGCGCTGAGATTTTTCCACTTTTTGGCTTTGGCCTTTTCGACCTGGGTTTAAATGGTGCGCCCGGCGGGATTCGAACCCACGGCCTCTAGATCCGGAGTCTAACGCTCTATCCAGCTGAGCTACGAGCGCACGCGGCCCGGGATGGGAAAACCGCGGCAGCGGTGTTCTCTCTCATCCAGGGTTTCAAAGAGCAACATGGGGTGAGCGAGGGGATTTGAACCCCC
>CAZCEX010000021.1:0-18804 GCA_964497785.1 uncultured Thermoanaerobaculia bacterium
GCAACGAACCGCAACCTGTCGAAGATGATCGAGGAAGGCGCCTTCCGGCAGGACCTTTTTTACCGCATCAACGTGATTCGCCTGGAAATGCCGCCCTTGCGAGAGCGCACAGCGGACATCCCGCCGCTCGCGGAAGCATTCCTCCACCGCCTGTCGGCGACGCGCGGCAAGGCCGTTGAGTGTCTCTCCCGTTCTGCCCTCAGATGCCTCATGGACTACGACTATCCCGGGAACGTTCGTGAGCTGGAGAACATTCTCGAGCACGGTTTCGTACTGTGTGCCGGCCGGCGGATCGAAGAGCACGACCTCCCGGATTGGCTGCTCGAGAAGCAAGAGTCTGCTGATGAAGACAGTAGCCCCAGCCTCAAGGATCTCGAGGCCGGCTTCATCCGCGATGTGTTGGCGCGCAATCGGTGGAGCCGAACCGATGCCGCTCGCGAGCTCGGCATCCACAAGACGACGCTGCATCGCAAGATTCGCAGGCTGGACATCGACCTGCCTGCCGAGGATGGCCGAACGGCGAGAAAACGTCGATAGAGGCCCGGCCAAAAACCCCATCACGGCTGCAGATCGCGAATGAGGCACAATCTGCGCCGTCGTAAGTCCTTGAAGTAGAAAGACTACGATTGCGGCCTTCCGACGGCACAGCTCGCACCTCCTCGCAATTTTCGCTGCGCGAGGGGTTTCCGGCCGGGTCTCTGGAGGCCCGGCCGAAAACCCGAGCAGAGAAGATTCCCAACCTGAAGGTCAATGCGAGATCGTGCACCATGCTCGGTTCTCGTACGCAAAATGGGTTCCGGAGACGCCGCGAAAATCTTCGTCACGCAGCGGCTCGCCATCTACAAACGTATGTGGGATGGGTGTGGCTGCAAGGCGCCGGCAACATTGTTGGGTCGTGCTCCAGGCCGGTATTCGGCCTTCGGGTGCCTCGGCGATGCCACCTGGCCGATCGATTCGTTGCTTCCACTCCGTGATTGGGTACCTCACAATCGTAATCCGTACCTCACAGTCGTACCGCCATCAATGCGGGCGAAAGAAAATTCCTATCCCTCACCGATCTGGGGTCTGGCGCGGCTACCTGCGACTCGACCACCTTTCTCTCAACGTTGCTGCTGCTTCGTAAAGTGCAGGCACGGCGATCATCTTGAGCAGGATAGCGAACAAGGAACCTCCGATATAGACGACCGCGAGCGGTTGATGCAGCTCGGCGCCGGTGGTCTTCGACAACGCCAGGGGGAGAACTCCGACGATCATCACGATGTTGGTCATCAGGATCGCCCGGAATTTCGTCAGTGACCCTTCGACTACGGCGGCGTGGATCGACGATCCCGCTTCGCGAAGATCCTTGATCTTGGCGATGAGGATGACGTCATTTTGAATGCCGATTCCGAAGAGCGCGATGAGGCCGATGGTGGACGACACGTTGAGGGTCTGGCCGGCGATTGTCAGACCGATCACGCCGCCGACGAGGGTTAGTGGAATGGCGAGCATGATCACGCCCGGCTCCAGGATGCGCCCGAAGTCGGTGAGCAGGATGACGAAGATGACGAGAATCACGAACAACAAAACGATGGTGAGGTGGCGCATGGCGCGCTGCTGGCTCTCGTGCTGTCCCCCGAAGGTCGTGTAGTAACCGGGCGGGAGGTCGACGTGTTCGGCGATTGCCTGCTGTGCCTCGTCGACAAAACCTCCGATGTCCCGGCCTTCCACGTTGCAGAGGATGATCTTTCTCCGCATGAGGCCCTCGCGGAAGATCGTTTGCGGACCTTCGCTTCGTTCGATCGTGGCGATTTCTGCGAGAGGGATTCGCTCTCCCGTCGGGGTGTCGATCAGGTGACGGCGGATGGCGTCTTCGTCATGGCGTGCTTGTTCTTCGAGTCGCACGAGCACCGAGGTCATTCGGTCGTTTTCGTACACGTCGGTGACCTCGATGCCGTTGAGCGTCGTTTCCACCAGGTCTGCCGCGTCACCGACCCGAATGCCGAAGCGAGCCATTCGGGCGCGGTCGAGTTTGATGACGAGTTGCGGGATGCCGGTGGTTTGTTCGATCTGCAGGTCGGCAACGCCGGGGACCTCGGAGATCACGTCGCTGATGTGTCGTAACTGGGTGTTGAGGACCTCGAGATCGGGGCCGAAGAGCTTGACGCACAGCTCACCTTCGGCGCCGGTCAGCATTTCTGCGATCTTGTTGCCGATCGGCTGCTCGAAGATATAGGCAATTCCCGGGATGTTGTCGAGCCGTTTGCGCAGGACGTCGACGATTTCTTCGTAGCCCCTTTCACGGTCTTCGCGGGGGACGAGCTCAATGTTGTAGTGGCTGTGGTTCACTGGATGTACGTGTTCGCTGCCCTCTGCACTGCCGGTGGTTCGTGAAACAGAGACGACCTCGGGAAGAGACAGGATAATCTCTTCAACCCTCAAACCCATCGCGTTCGATTCCTCCAGAGAAGTTTCGGGCAGCATGACCGTCGAGGCCATGATCTGGCCTTCGTCGAGGGGAGGCACAAACTCCTTGCCGAGGCGCGTGAAGGCGACTGCACCGACCACAAGAGGGATGAGGCATGCCGCCAGGATCGTATTGCGGTGCTTGAGAGCACTCTCGAGCAGTGTTTCGTATACGCTCGTGAGGCGTTCGGTGATCGGCGCCTGTCGAACCTGCACGTGATTTTCGGTGAGTAGCAGAGATGCCAGGACCGGTTTGAACGTCAGGTTCAAAACGAGCGAACCGAAGAGCGCTGCTGCGACGGCAATTGCCGTTGGAGCAAACATCGCGCCCTCGATGCCTCGCATCGTGAGCAGCGGCAGGAAAACGAGCAGAATGATGAGATTCGCTGAGAAGAGGTGGTTCCCGACGTCGCGGGCCGCAAGCGAGGTCAGCTCGATGGTTGGCGCCTCGCCGCGGCGTTCGCTGAGCACGCGGAAGATGTTCTCCACCATGATGATGGAGCCGTTTGCGACCTTGCCGAGGCCGATCGCAAGCCCCCCGATGGACATCACCGTGAGCTTGATATCGAAGAAATCGAGAATAACGAACGCGATGAGGAGCGAAAAAGGCATGGTCAGTGCTGCGATCAGGGAGCTTCGCAGGTTCCACATAAAGAACATCATGACCAGCACGATGAGCAGCGCCCCTTGGAGAATCGACACCTCGACGTGGTGGATTGAGTTGAGAATCAGCTTCGACTGGTCGTAGAAGGGCTTGATCGAGACCCCTCTGGGCAGATCGGGAGTAATTTCGGCAAGAGCCTTCTTGACGTTTTCGATGGTGGAGAGGGTGTCGCCACCATATTGTTTCTCCACCGTGACGTAGACGGCTTCCTTGCCGTTGTGGCTGGCCGACCCTCGACGAAATGTCGTGCCGATGACGACGTCTGCCACGTCGCCGACGAAGACGGGAACGTTGTCTCGGGATGTGACGACGGTATTCTTCAGGTCCTCAAGCGTCTCGATGCGCCCGAGACCCTTGATGAGCGTTTCTTGTGGACCTCGCGCGATGATGCCGCCGGCAAAGTTGCGATTTGAGTTCTCGATCGCTTCGGTGACCTCGGTGACCGTGATGCCGTAGTGCCTGAGCATGTTGGGTTTGAGATCAACCTGGTATTGCTTGACGAAACCGCCGAGGTTGATCACGAACGACACGCCGTCGACGCCCTGGAGACGGTAGCGGATAGTCCAGTCCGCGAGCGAGCGCAGCTCCATCGGGTCGGTTCCATCACCGACGACTGCAAACTCGAATACCTCGCCCAGTCGCGAAGAGACGGGTCCGAGAATGGGCGGGGAGGCTCCGGTAGGCAGACGTCCGGCGATCAGCTCCAGCTTGCTGGATACGATTTGGCGGGCCAGATAGATGTCGGTACCCCACTCAAACTCGACCGTCACGACCGAGTCGCCGGTGGCGGATTCCGAACGAACGCGGGTCACGAACGGTGCACCGTTGAGCAGGCTCTCGAGTGGGAACGAGATCAGCCGCTCCACGTCCTCAGCCGGCATTCCGTGATTCTCGGTAATGATGTGTACCAGCGGTGCGTTGAGGTCCGGGTAGATGTCTTTGGGCATGTTGAGGTATGCGATGACGCCCCAGATGGAAACCAGAATCACCAGCAGAATGGTGAGGAGACGTCGCTTCAGTGCCGCGTCGATCAACCAACTGATCATGTGCAACCTCCTACCATTCAGTGGGAATGGCCTGCGCTCAGAAGCCCGGCTCGGAGCTTGGAGTTGAGCTGATAGGCGCCATAACTGACAACTTCTTCTCCCGCAGTCAGCCCGTCTACGATCTCGATCACGCCATCGACCTCGAGACCGGTTTCGACCTCACGTGCCTCGTAGTCGTTGTTCACAGCGACAAAGACGAGTTGATGGTCCTGGCTGTCGGAAATGACGGCGGACACCGGTACCACGACGGCATCAGTTCGATGGGCGAGCACGATATTCACGTTGGCGAACATGCCCGGTTTCAATTTGCCGTTGGAATTCTCCACCCTGGTACGGACCGTGATGGTGTGGGTCGATTCGTCGACAAGGTCGCCGATGTAGCTGACGTTGCCGTTAAACTGCTCGCTGGGGAAAGCCGGGACTGTGATCTCGACATCCTGTTTCACGTGCACCGATGCGATGTCCCGCTCATAGACTTCTGCATCAACCACGAGATGAGTTGGATCAAGAATGAGGAGGATCTCATGTCCTTGATCAACCATGGCGCCTCGAACGGCGTCGATACGGGCCGCCTTTCCCGAAACCGGCGCAAAAAGAGTGATCTCCGGGTTGATCTGATGGGTCTGGGCGATGTCGCGTACCTGCGCCTCGGAAAATCCCAGCAGATGAAGCTTCTTTTCGGCGACCTCGAGACGAGCCATAGCAACCTTGAGCTCGGCTTCTTCGGCCAGCAGGTCCTTTTTCGCCCCAACGCCACGTTCGTGAAGGCGAAGCTCGCGCTCGTGATTGGCCTGCTTCAACTCGAGGCCTGCTTCTGCTTCGTAGAAATCGGCCTTGGCGTTGCCCACCTCTTCACTCTGGAGAGTCACGATGTTCTGCCCGGCTGTGACCCAATCCCCGATGCTCACATGGAGTTTCGCAACACGTGCTGGGAAGGCGTAGGAGACGATTGCTACTCGGTTTGGATCAGCAAGCACCTTGCCCATCGCCGCCAGCCGATGGTGGATGGGTCGCTGCTCGGCAATGCTTGTTGCGAGATCAATGGCGCTCTCTTCGGCAGCGCTCAGCCGAACTGTCTCCTCAGGAAGGGCGTCGGAGGGATTGTAGATCTGCTGACGGTCTCGTTGCCGTCGCTGCTCCTGGCGGTTGTTGGGCTTGCCCTCGGAAACTTGTGCGCATCCGCTGGTGGCCAGCAACAAGACCACGGCGATGATGCAACCTCCGTTGCTTCGTATTGAATTCACTGGTGCACTCCTTCCAGATCTTGGCCAACCGCGCGTTCCAGCTCGGCCACTGCTACCGCGTAGTCGAAGAGCGCCTCTGCATAGGCCGTATTGGTGTCGAGAAGACTTCGTCTGGCATCAATCAGTTGGATACCGCCGATTTCGCCCTGGCTATAACTGAACTCATTCATGTCGTAGACCTCGCGGGATTCAGTCAGCAATCGCTCGTCGAAGAGGGCGATGCGCTCTTGTGCCGTTTCAGCCTGTCGATGTGCTGAGCGCACCTCGAGGGCTATCTGTGCCTTGAGGTAATCAAGATCATGCTGGAGCGCTTGCTGATTGGCTTGTGCCTCTGCGGTCTCACCACGGTACTGTTGCTGAAACAGGGGAATCGGTACCGAAAGGGTGACATCCCAGAACGATCCTTCGCCCTCGATCCAGTGGCGGGCCACACCGAGGTCGAAATCCGGCCACCTGCCGCGCCGAGCCTGCTTTTCGGTGAGTTTTTCGCGGCCCAGTGCAACCTGAAGCGCACGCACCTCGGGGCGAGAAGAGATTGCTGCTTCCGTCAAGGCCACGAGATCGATCGACGATGGAATCATGGCCAGTTCACCCTGAATCGACAGTGGTTGCGCTGGATCTCGATCGATGAGCAGAGCCAGTTGGGCCGAAGCGATAGCAACGGCGTTCTCTGCAGTGCGCCAGGCGTTCGATGTGCCGGTCTCTTCGACCTTGGCACGCAGCACCTCTACACGGGCGACGTCCCCAGTCTCGAAACGAATGGTGGCCAGCTCGACGAACTGGTGTGCCAGGTCGAGGTTCTTGCGGGCAAACCCCAGCTTGGTCCGTGCCAGTAGGAGATCGTAAAAGGCTGTCTTGACCTGCAGCTCCATGTTCCGACGTTCGGTGATCACCAGTTCGTGAACCTCGGTGGTCTCGCGGCTCGCGATATCGATCCTCAGTGCGCGTCGGCCGGGAAACTCAAGGGTCGTACTGAGACCCAGGTAGGTCTCACCAGGGTGCCCGACCTCGAGGATGCCGTCCTGCATGTCGGAGTCGTAGTCGAGGCTGAGCTGTGGGATGGCTCGTGCCTGTACAACTCGCGCCTCGGCAGCAGCGTGACGCCGATCGGCGGCAAGGAGCAGCGGGTTGTGCTCGAGGGCGAGGCCGAGGCAGTCCTCGAGAGTCAGTTCTTCGTTCTCAGCCGAAACCGGGTTGCCGACCATCACCAATGCGAAGACAAGCACAATCGCTCGTCGAAGCGTCTCTTTCATCCAGTACCTCCGACCGTCACACTGCATGCCCCGGCACGGTTGCCGGAACATGGAACCTTATTGTGTGGAGTTGACGATCAGAACGATGGAGGGGAACGAGAGGCGGTGGCAACGGCGAGAATGGTCTCGACCTGCGCGCTGGCCGACATCCGTTGCAGAGGTCGAAATGCCGGACTGGGAAGCTCAGGCGCCGAGGCGGTACACGTCGCGGTAACGGACTGTCGAAGCTGACATGCAGGGCAGTGGTCGTCGGCGAGGCCGTCATCCTCGGTGTGGAAGAATTCGATGGTAAGGGCCGGTATGGTGAAGATGACAGCCAAGGCGATAGCCAGTCCAGTCCTTTTGAAACCGGACCCGTAGCTCAGGCGACGTCTCGAGGAAGCTCTCATCACAGAAGGACCCTGCAAGGGCCTACCGCAGACGATACCATAATCAGGCATCTCTGCAATCGTCAGCTCAAAAGCCGCAAGGCTGCGATGGAAAACATCACCTGACGTAGGAACTCGAAATCCCGTCCGTCCGGGCTCGGTTATCCTAGATGTCGGGGGGGGCTGGCCGGCCCTTCAAAGGAGTGAGCATGCGTGTGCTGATCTTGTGGGTAGTTGCGGCCCTGATCGTGGCGTGGGGCTGCGCGTCGAGCCCGACGATCCCGCCGCCTCCGGAACCGGAGGAACCTCCGGCGCCGCAGTCGGTGTCAACCCCGGGTACCGAGAATGCGTCGTCGGGTGGCGAGGGTGGCGAGGGTGGCGCCGGTGGTGGCAGCGGAAGTGGCGGCAGCGGGTCCGGGGAGGGTGGCGAATCTGGGAGCGAGGGCGGTGCTGGAGGGACGGAGAATAGCCCGGGGTCGTCATCCACGGAAGGCGGCGAGGGTGCCGGATCCGCGCCCGGTGGTGCGGCCACGGCCGGCGAACGCACGTCGGAGCTGGATGAGCGGCTCAGCGAGGAGATGGGCGAGTTCGAGCAGCTGTTGGCGGCCGAGCAGATCGCTGCGGCTCGCGAAGCATCTGAGTCGCCACAAGGCACAAGCGGCGGAGAGAGCGGAGGCAGCGGCGGCCAAGGATCAGCCGGCAGCGGTGAAGGCATGACCGGTGAGGAGGGGGACGCGGGTTCAGAGCCCGGAGCGCCGACCGGCGGCGGTGGCGCCCAGGGCGGTGACCACTCGGGGCGGGTGCCGGATGACGTCGGTGACGGCAGCAATGATGACATCGTCGCCCGGCAGCTGCGTGAGGCGGCGATGAGCGAAGAGGACCCCGAGCTGCGCGAGCGGCTGTGGGAGGAGTACAGGGCCTACAAGAGGTCCGTTGGTGGTGGAGGGTGAGCCGGTTCGATGGTGTTGTCAGCCGCGCATTCCTGGTCCTCGTTGGGATTGCTTTGCTCTGGCTGGTCGGATGCGCCAGTGGACCGCGACCGCCCGCCGAGCCGATCCAACTGCAGCAGGCCCAGACCGAGGTGCCGCAGAGCCGTCTGCTCGACGTTGGCATTGTTGTTCTCGATCCCGGGCTGCCCCCCGAGGGCACCTCTGAGGAAGAAAAAGGGATCTTTGATGAGGTGCGGCGATCCGAAGCGCATTTCATCGCCATCCAGTTGCAGGACACCATGCAGGAGTCTGGGGCCTGGGGGGCGGTCAGAACCATCCCCAACGACGAGCACGTCACGGACCTCACGGTCACCGGCCAGATTCTCGAATCGAACGGTTTTGAGCTTGCGGTCGGCATCGTCGCCACCGACAGCACCGGTCGGGTGTGGCTCGAGCACGCCTACAAGGAGGAGGCGGACAGTGCAAGCCATACACCTGGCGCGGCGCAGAGCCGGGATGCGTTCCAGAACCTCTACAATCGAATCGCCAACGACCTCTTTGAGGAGCTCGAAGATCTCAAGGTGGGCGATCTGCACGAGATACGCCAGGTGTCGCGGATGCGATTCGCCGCCGACCTCGCGCCGCTGCCGTACGCCGATTATCTGAACCATACGCGCAAGGGACATTGGAGGTTGGAACGTCTGCCCGCTGAGGACGACCCGATGATGGTTCGTCTGGCGCATCTGAGAGCGCGAGACGACCTTTTTGTCGATACGCTCAACCAACACTACGCCAACTTCTACAGGCAGATGGAGGCCCCCTACGACAGCTGGCGCAAGTTCAGCTACGAAGAGGTGCTCGCTTACAAAAAGATGAAGCGCAAGGCACTGACGCAGAAACTGCTCGGTGCAGCGGCTCTGCTCGGTGCGATGGTGATGGCCCCCGGATCATCGACCGAGGCCATCGTCCGCGACGTCGCGGCGATGGGCGGTCTGTGGGCCATTCAGGCGGGTATCTCGACCTCACAGGAGGCAAAGATGCACGTCGAGGCGATCCGTGAGCTCGGGCAGAGCTTCAATGCCGAGATTGCCCCAATTGTCATCGAGGTCGAAGGACGAACTCTCCGGCTGCAGGGCTCCGCTGCGACCCAGTACGAGGAGTGGCGGGACCTGCTGCGTCAGATCTACGCCGAAGAAACGGGCCTCGGGGACGACGTCAATGCGCCATCGGGGCCCTGAGCCCGAAAACGCATGATGGTGTTGCCCGACTACGGACCGCGGTTTGTGCCGCTCGAGCGGCTCACGAGCGGTGTCATGTCCGAGGCGTGGTTGGCCGAAGATCGGGAGACTGGCGTCAGGGTGGTCATCAAACGGCCCGCCGCGGGCCTCGCGGCGTCGTCGGGCCGGGCTGCCATCGTCCGTGAGGCGCGGGCCCTCGGCCGGCTCGACCATCCATGCATTCCTGCGGTTGTCGCCTCATACGAGCTCGAAGGCGAGCCCATTCTGGCTGTCGAGTGGATTGATGGTGAGACGCTCGCGACTCTGCGTGGTCGATCAGCTGACGAACTGCTGCCGGCCCTGATCGGCGTCGCCGAGGCTCTCGAGCACGCTCATGCCAGGGGCGTCATCCACCGCGACGTCAAGCCCGCCAATGTGATCATCGACCCGTCGGGAAGAACCCACTTGATCGACTTCGGGATCGCCGCCGATCCGGCGGATGGAGAACGGTGGCCTGTAGGTGGTGGCACGCCGGGCTACGCGAGCCCACAGCAGCTTGCCGGGGACAAGCCCGACCCCAGAGACGACCTGTGGTCATTCGGCGCCCTCGTCGCCGATCTTCTTGCCGGTTTTCCGCCAGGCGGTGAAGAGCCCGTGACAATCCCTCCGATTGACCCGGACGCCGTCAATCACAACAGGAGTGTGCCGCTGAGCTCTCCGGAGCTCGAGGATCTGATGACGAGATTGCGGTCGCCGCGTCCGGAGGACCGCCCGCTCAGCTTCGCGGGTGTGATCCAGGAGTTGCAGACGATACGAGATCAGCTGACCATTCAGACCCGTCCTCCGGCGGAGACACCGGTTGTCGACACGCCGGATTCGCCTCCTGGGCCGCCGATGCTTCCGATAACGGTCCATCCGCCTCACCCTGCGTCTACCGCTCCCGACGGCAGTCGGGTCTGGTTGGCGGGTGGCGTAGGATGCCTCGTCCTGACCCTCGGCATGGCCCTTTTTACAGTGTTCGTTCTCCTTCCTCGGTGGGTGGCGCGACCAGAAGCGCCGGAGACCTCGGTGGTGAAGGAGACCCTCGAAGCCGTTCCGGCCAGCGACGAATCAGGTGCGGTAGCGCGGCGCCTGCGACAGGCCGACGAAAAATGGGAGGGTCTGTGTGGGCGCTCGGTCGGCCGTTGGGCCGGACCGCAGTCGCGTGAGGTGGATGAACTCCTGGCTCAGGCGCACGACCTGCTCGACGATGGCGCTGTGGTGAGAGCCGCGGAGACGGCCGAAGCAGTCCTGGTCCGGATCGATGGCCTGTTTGCCGAGGCCGGCACAGTGGCTGCGGAGGCGGTAGAGCGGGGTGGAGTGGCGCTCGCCGAGGGCCGGCCCCAAGACGCCGCCGATCATTTCCGATACGCGCTCGAGGTCGAGCCCGGCGGCAAGGAGGCTCGAGTGGGTCTCGACAGAGCAGCGGCGCTCGACGAAGCCCTGCGGGCGATCGAGCGAGGCGCGGCCCGCGAGCGGTCGGGAGATGTCGACGGGGCGGAATCCGAGTTCCGGCGCGCCCGTGACCTCGCCCCCTGGTTCCCCGAAGGCGGCCGTGCTCTGGCACGTCTGACGAACGGACGCCGGGACGCGTCCTACGTGGAGATCGTCTCGCAGGCCCTGACGGCTCTGGACGCTGGACGCTGGCAAGACGCCGAGGAGGCGTTGCTGCGCGCAGAAAAATTGAGGCCAGAGGCCCCGGAGGTCCGCGACGGGCTGCAACGTCTCGAGGCCGGACGCCGATCCGAGCTGATAACCGAGCTGGAGCAGCTCGCAGCGAGGCACGAGCGGGAGGAGAGCTGGGCGGCTGCGGTCTCCGCCTACGAAAGGATGCTCGAACTCGTTCCGGCCTCGTTGTCGGCGCAGAATGGAGTGCGGCGGGCGAAAGAACGCGACGAGCTGGACCAGAAACTCCGCGGTCACCTGTCGCATCCGGACCGCCTCACCGACAAGAAGGCGCGGATCGATGCGGAGGGTGTGCTCCAGGAGGCGGACAAGATCGGTTTCCTGGGCCCTCGCCTCGAACAACAGGTGTCGCGGCTCGAGACCCTCGTGGAGCAGATGTCGACTCCGGTTGCCGTCGAGATCGTCTCCGATGGTGAAACGGAGGTGACGATCTACAAGGTGGGGCGGCTCGGCCGCTTCGAGAACCGGGTCGTGCAGATCCCGCCGGGAACCTACACCGTTGTCGGTACGCGACGGGGTTTCCGCGACATACGCCTGACGCTCGAGGTGCCCGTGGGCAGAGTGCCGGGGTCAATTGCAGTGAGATGTAAGGAGTCGCTGTGAATGTGACGATCGACGATGGGCGTGGCAGGCGAGAGGTCGGCGCCGACGCCTTCCCACTGGTCCTTGGGGGACCCGATACCGCCCTGTGGTTGGGCGCAGACCACCCGCAAGCACCGGTCGCGGTGTTCGGGATCGAAGGCAGCTCGTTGTTCATTCAACCGTTGCAGGGCGCCGCAGGGCAGCTGTCCGTCAACGGCGCAGCCTTGCACGAGTCCCAGTGGCTCATCGAGGGGGATACGATTTCTTCCGGCGGCGCCCGCATCGAAATTCGAGTGGACTCGTCAGGGCAACAGCTCGTGCTCTCGTGCGGGGAAGGGGAGCCGGATACCGCGCCGCCCCTCGATGCCGGGGCGTCTAGCGCTGTCTCCGCGGAAGATCAGACGCCCGTCGCGGACTCCCGGATCCGGGTCGCGCCGGTCGTCTTCGAACCGCGGCGAGCCGGTGGGCCGAAGCGAAGGAGCCGCCGGCATCTTGTGTGGGCCGGGATCGTTTTTCTTCTCGTCCTCCTGGCGGCTGTGGCGGCGCTGGTGCTGTCGGCGCAAGCAGTGGAAATCGAAATCACACCAGAGCCCGACTGGGTCGAGTTTCGCGGTGTGTGGCCGACGCTGTCGATCGGTGGTCGGCTCCTGGTCATCCCCGGTCGCTATCGTCTCGAGGCAGGGCGTGCAGATCATGAGAATCTCTCCACCGAGGTCAAGGTGGGTCGTGGTTTTGACGGCTTCGTGCGAGCGGTGCTGGAGCCCCTGCCGGGGCGGTTGACAGTTCTTACCGGCGACCTGACGGGGGCCGACGTCCTGGTCGATGGCATTCACCTCGGGTATTCGCCGCTCGAAGAAACGGCTGTCGAGCTCGGGCAGCATGAGCTTGAGGTACTCGCCGCCCGCCACCAGCCTTTCTCGACGACCTTCGAGATCGCCGAACCGGCGCAGGTGGTCATCGTCGAGGCCGACCTCGTCGAGGCGTGGGCCACTCTCAAGTTAGGCTCGAACCCTGCGGGAGCGGCCATCCACCTCGACGGCCGACCGCAAGGCACGACTCCGGCGGTTCTCGAGGTGGGCGCCGGACAAAGGCGGCTCTCCTTCCGCCTGGCGGGCTTCACGGAGCACAAGCAACGGGTCACGATCGAACCGGGGAAGCCGGTCGAGATCACGGTCACCTTGAGGCCGGCGCCCGGGACCCTCTCAGTTCGCACCGAACCCGTCGGGGCGACCATCACGGTTGACGGAGTCTTCAAGGGCGTGGCGCCGGTCGATGTCACAGTGTCACCGGCCGCGAATCACGATGTGCGTGCGGCGCTCGCAGGCCACCGGGCCGCCGCCACGGCGGTCACCGTCGGTGCGGGGCAACAACGGCAGCTCGTGCTCGAGCTTGTCCCCGAAAAGGGTGTGGTCGATCTCATCGGCCTGCCTGCCGGTGCCGAGGTGCTGGTCGACGGCCAACCGACAGCTGTTTCCGGCGGCTCGCTCGAGCTGTTGGCGGTGCCGCATACGATCGAGGTGCGCCATGGAGGGCTCGAACCGTATCGAGCCGAAGTGACGCCGCGTGCAGGCGCCAGAACGCAGCTCCGTGTCGAGGTCAGCGCGCCGCCGACGCCCGCGCCGCCGGCAGAGGTCGTGACGACCTCCCAGGAGGCAGAGCTTCGTCTCATCCGTCCCGGGCGTTTCACGATGGGGGCGCCGCGCCGCGAGCCGGGGCGGCGTACCAACGAGGCGTTGCGCGACGTGGAGATTACGAGACCCTATTACCTCGGTATGCGTGAGGTGACGAATCGTGACTACCGGAAGTACAACCCCGACCACCGCTCGGGTGGCTTCAAAGGTCGAAACCTGGAGATCGACCACCACCCGGTCGTGCTGGTGAAGTGGGACGATGCAGCACGTTACTGCAACTGGCTCAGTGCCCAGGAGGGACTCGATCCGGTCTATTCCGAACAGGGCGGGCGCCTGGTTGCCGGCTCGCCTCTGGCCAATGGATATCGCCTGCCGACTGAGGCGGAGTGGGCGTGGGCGGCTCGCCACCCGGGAGGCGGCCCAGACCGCAAGTACGCCTGGGGTGACGAGCTGCCAATTCCTCGAGGCGCCGGGAATTTCGCCGACGCTGCGGCTGTCGGGCTGGTCGGCGAGGTCATTGATGACTACAGCGACGGCTATGCGGTGACGGCGCCTGCCGGCAGCTTCGAGGGCAATAGAGTTGGCGTCTTCAACCTCGGCGGAAACGTGGCGGAGTGGACGCACGATGCCTACGAGGTGAGTGTCCCTGTCGCCGGCGCAGTGGATCGGGACCCGACCGGTCCAGCCGAAGGCGAGTACCATGTGATCAGAGGGGCGAGCTGGATGAGCGACAGGGTGACTGAGCTCCGTCTGAGCGCGCGTGAGGCCGGCAAGGACCGCCGGTCTGATGTCGGTTTCCGCATCGCTCGTTTCGCCCAGTGACTGCGCACGGAGGTTGTATGAGCAGAAACAGAAGAAGACGGGGGCCGGGGCCGATCGTATGGCTGTGGCTGTCGCTTGCCGTGCTGACGATCGTCGTTGTCGGTGTATCCCGGGCGGTGGTGGCCTCTGCAGCCGCTCCCGAGGAAGACTTCGTGCCGACACAGCAGCTGCGAGCTGACGCTGCCGTGGCTTTCCCGGTCGATATCTGAGGCCGGCATGAGCGCAAGAAGAGCCATCCCGGTCGAGTTTCTCTTTCACGTGGTTTCGCTGGTGATCATCATCATCATCGTGCACGCCGTGTACGTCGCTGTGGTGCGCCCGCGGGCCGATCTTGTGCTCGCCGAGCAGACAGCGCTGATGGATGTCGACCCCAGCTACGTTCCCGAGCGTTCGGTGTGGGTGATCGTGCGCGATTTCGAGCAGGAGGCCTGCTTCATCCTCATGCTGTGGGCGATGACGATCATGGGGGCGAAGGCGGTGATGCTGTCCCGTGAGTCTCGTCTGCTCGACGTCGAGCTGGTGCCGCTCGCGGAGGGGATCAAGATCCTTCCGGAAGATGCGCGCGAGTACGCGCGCCAGGTCGAACGGCTGCCGGACAAGCAGCAGCGCCACCTGCTCGCCAGGGCTCTGCTTTCTGCCCTTTACCGATTTGCCGCCACGCGCTCGATTCAGGATGCCTCCGAGACGGCCCGCGGGGTCTGCGAGTCCGAATCGGACCGGCTCGAGGCGGAGCTGGCGATGGTGCGCTACATCGCCTGGGCGATTCCGTCGATCGGCTTCGTAGGTACCGTTCGTGGCATCGGTGAGGCCCTCGGTAAGGCGCATCAGGCGGTTGAGGGTCAGATCGCCGGTGTGACTCAGAGCCTCGGAGTCGCTTTCAACTCGACCTTCATCGCCCTCCTGATCTCGATCGTCATCATGTTCCTGCTCCACCAGCTCCAACTCCAGCAGGAGCGTCTTGTGCTCGACGCCGAGACCTACCTCGACACCCGGCTCGTTCGCCATCTCCGGGTCTCAGGGACAGGATGAGTCGGGCTGCGATCGAGCTGGACGACGTCGCTGTCGTTGTTCAGGCCGACGACGATACGCCGCCGCTGCGTTCTCCGGCTGTGGCGCTCGTTGGAGAAGAGGGCCTTGTGGTCGGCGAAGATGCGGAGCGACGCCGGCGTCTCGAACCACGGCGCATTCACGACCATTTCTGGTATGACCTGTCGACCGAAACACTGCGACGACCGTACCCCGGCAGGTACTCGACGGCCGATATCGCCCATGCTCATCTCGAAAAAAGCTGGCGAGAGAGTGGGGTCGAAGCCGACGAGGCTCTCCTCACCGTATCCGGAGATCTCTCTCCCGACAGGCTCGGGCTTGTGCTCGGTATCGCTCGGGCCGCCGGAGTGCCGGTCGTTGGGCTCGTCGATGCGGCGGTGGCTGCGGTGGCGGATCACGGTCCGGCCGGTCCGTCTCTTCACCTCGAGATCTTCAGGAATCGCGCCGTGGCCACGGTGCTCGACGATCGCGAGCAAAAGGTGTTCAGGCATAAAACCGGCATCGAGGAGAACGTCGGCCTGATAAAGCTCGAGGCAGCGTGGGCGCAAAGCCTCGCCGCCGAGTTCGTGAAGGCGACGAGGTATGACCCCCTCGACCGGGCAGAAAGCGAACAGGTCCTTCACGATCACCTCTGGGCCTGGCTCGACGCAGTGAGAGCGCGCGGCGCCGTTCGCATCGAGATGATCGCGGGTGAGAGGGTGCACAGCGTCGATATCTCCGAGGGTCTGTTCGTCGACAGCGTCGATTCGATCTACCGGGACATCGAGCGGCTGGTGGACAGGGCTGGTGCGGATAACGTTTTGGCTCGACTTTTCCTCGGCCACCGTGCGGCCGGCCTGCCCCGTCTGGCCGAGCGATTGCATCGGGCCACCGGTCTCGAGGTCTCCAGCCTGCCGATGGCGGCTGCGGCCAACGGCGCCCTCCGGCACGCCGGCTCGATCATTTCGCCGGATGGCGACGTTGCGATGGTCGTCGAGCTGACGACCGGATCGAGCTGGCAGCTTGCGCTGGCGAAGCCGGCGGCCGCCCCCGTAGCCGTTGCTGCATCGGGTCCATGTCCGACGCACGTCCTGCACCGGGGGCTCGCTCATAGGATTCCGTCAGCGGGGCTCGTCATCGGGCTCATGCCGCCGTCCGGGGCCGGTGGTTTCGCTCTCGTCGGTGAGACCGCAGGGGTATCGCGCCGCCACCTCACCGTTCGACGAGAAGGCGCGGGCATGGTGGTCGAGGACCACAGCAGGTACGGGACCCTTCTCAATGGCGTGTCGCTCGATGCCGTTTCAGCCGTCGTGGCTGGGGACCGACTCAAAGTCGGTTCGCCCGGTATCGAGCTTGAGCTCATCGCAACGGTCGACAGAGATGGCCCGGCGTAGACGCACGTTTTCCGTCTTCAGTCTGTCCTTCCTGGACGCGATGACGTGTGGCCTGGGGGCTGTGGTCCTGCTCTACATGGTGATCAACGCCTCGGTCGTCGATCGAACGGCCGACCTCACGGCAGAGCTGCGGGGGGAGGCTGATCGATTGCAGGATGAGGTCCTCGACGGCCACCGCAACCTGGTCGAGCTGCGAAATGCCATGCGAGAGCTCGAGGACGAGCACGTCACGGCCCATGGGCTCTCCCGACGTCTGCTCGAAACCGTCACCGATCTCGAACGTGAGCTGGCCACCTACGAGGCGGACACGCTCGCTCGACGGGAGCACCTCAATCAGCTCATGTCCGATCTGCGAACCCTCGAGGATGCTGCCCGGCGGCTGTCGGCCTCGACCCCCAGTACCGAAACCCCGGGTGACCGGATTCGCACTCATGTCGGCGACGGTGATCGCCAGTATCTGACGGGGCTCAAGGTCGGTGGACAAAGGATCCTCCTGCTCGTCGACCGTTCGGCGAGCATGCTCGACGATACGATCGTCAATGTCATCCGCCGCCGCCACCTGCCCGAGAATGACCGCCGGAAGGCGGAGAAATGGCAGCAGGTGGTTGGCACGGTGGACTGGCTGACGACCCAGCTGCCGAGCCAGGCGCGTTTTCAGATCTACATGTTCGCCGACGCGGCCGAACCGGTGATCGAGGGCACTTCGGGCAGATGGCTCGACGCCGGTGACCGGGCGACGATGGAGCAGGCTGTCGCGGCCGTTCGCGAAGTGGTTCCCGGCGGCGGTACGAACCTCTGGCGGGGCCTGAAGGTCATCGACGACATGGACCCGCCGCCCGACAATGTCATCCTGCTCGTCGACAGTTTGCCGACCCAGGGCGAGCGGCCGCGCTCAAGCGGCACGGTGTCGCCGAAGCAACGGGTCAAGCTCTTCAACAGTGCCGTCAAGTTGGTGCCGCGCCACCTTCCCGTCAATGTCGTTCTCTTTCCGATGGAAGGCGACCCACTGGCGCCGAGCGCCTTCTGGAAGCTCGCCCTGGCGACGAAGGGTTCGTTCATGAGCCCGACGAAGGACTGGCCGTGAGACGGCGCCGCGCACGTGCCGGCTTCGAGGTCTTCAGCCTCAGCTTTCTCGACGCGATCTGCTGCGGCTTCGGCGCTATCGTCCTGCTGCTGGTGCTGACCAAGATCGGCGAACCGGGGGCGATCGAGCAGGCGCGGTTCGACCTCGACGCTCTCATCGCCCGCCTCGAGCTCGAGCTCTTCGAAGTCCGTGGCGAGACGGTGGTGCTCAACCGCGACCTCGAGGGCAGACAACGCCAGCTGTCCACCGAGGCCGAACTCATCGCCCGTCTTCGGGGGGACCTGTCCCGTCTGCATGGCGAGTACGCCGCCACCGACGAGCTGTCTGAGGTCGACGACATCATGTCGGGCCGACTGCTGGCTGCGCGCCAGGCACTCACCGAAGAGATGCGCCGCCTGCAGGAGCAGGACTGGCGGCGGCCCGTCGACGCCCCGGTTGGCGGCATCCCGGTTGACAGCGAGTACGTCATCTTCATCATCGACACCTCGGGAAGCATGCAGAACCACGCATGGCCTCATGTCCAGCGCAAAATGACCCAGGTCCTCGACGCCTACCCGAAGGTCAAGGGCCTGCAGGTCATGAACGACATGGGCCAGTACCTCTTCTCGCAGTACCGGGGAAAATGGATTCCGGACACGCCGGGCCGGCGCAAGGTGATCCTCGATCGGCTGCGCGGTTGGAATATCTTCTCGAACTCGAGCCCGGTGGAAGGCATCACCTCCGCCATCCGGACCTTCGCACCAGGGGGTGAGAAGATCTCGCTCTACGTCTTCGGCGACGAGTTCTCGGGCTCTTCGATCGAAGAGGTCGTGCGTACCGTCGACCGCCTCAACCGCGTTGGCGCCGACGGTCAACGGCAGGTGCGCATTCACGCGATTGGTTTTCCGACCGTTTTTTCGGTGCCCGGCGCCGGTGAGCAGACAGGGGTGCAGTTTGCCACTCTGATGCGAATCCTCTGCCGCCGCAACGGAGGGGCGTTTGTGGGGCTCAACGGGCTGAGCTGATCTTTAACGTTGACTCAGGTTGATCGTGGGTGCCCGTCAGAAAGCCATTCAGGACAATTGAACCGCAAAGACGGCTTCGAGTCGCCCGACTCGAAGCGATGTCAACACAGATCAACACGTATCATCGCAAACCTACACATTCGAAACCACTAATGTAGATTATGGTGTTGATTTGTGGTTGTCTGTATCGGGCTGTGTTGGTATCATGGTGGTACGGAGGTGTCACGGTGAACCAGCAGAAACGCAAGCGCGGCGCAGCGCGAAAGAAGCTCACAACAGATTCCGTGAAACGGCTCACAACAGATGCTGTGCAAGGCCTTCGGATCAATGATTCCTCCTTGGGCGGCTTCGGTATCACCGTGTACCCGAG
>CAZCEX010000022.1:0-18744 GCA_964497785.1 uncultured Thermoanaerobaculia bacterium
GACGGTCTTCGCTCTCTCCCTCAAGGGTCGAGAACGAAGACCGGAGGCCGCCGCTCGCATGAGCAGCGGGGTTGCAGGTTCATACTGGTGGTATGGGCCAAGAATCCGCCGAAAAATGGGCCAACCGACACCCGAAAGGCGCCGCCAATTCTATGCACTACACACTCCTAGGGCATCCCAAAAGGCCGGGGCTGGGGACAGGTCCGGTCGGTCGGGCCTCACGCTCGTCTCCGCACCACCGGCCGCAGCCGCACCCAGATTCGCGCGACCTCGCGGCGGGTGTCGTCGGTCCCCGGCCCATACATCTCGTCTTCGGCCAGGGTGCGCAGCCGATCGATGTCGAGTGCAACCTGTGGCCAGTATCGTGATACACGGCAGCAGATCCAACCCAGAGTGGCGGCTACCGAAACCTCGATTCCCCGGTATTCGAGACGGCGGCTCAGGGCGAGCACCAGCCGTGTCGCAGGCGGGCGCCGACCTCGTGCAGTACGACGCCAGCGAACGACAACCGCGAGAAGCACGATTGCGAGCACCACAACCACTGCTGTCAACTGGCCGGCCGGGGATCCAGCCCGCGTCACCAGCCACCGCGTCACGTCGCCGAACGTGGTCAGAATACCCAGCTGTTCCCCAAAACCAAAGGTCAGGACCCGCCGGTCGAAGAAGTCCTCCGCCCGCTGCCAGGCCAGTCGTATGCGGTCGAACACTCCCATTCGCACCAGGCCATCCACGCCTTCCGCGGGGGTGGGATCGAAGACGGCCCAGCCCCGTTCGGGCCCCAACCAGGCCTCGACCCAGGTGTGGGCATGGCTCTGTCGGACGACCACGTCTCCCCCGGGTTCGGCGTCCCCGCCGTGATAACCCGAGACGACCCTGGCTTCGACCCCCTCATGCCTGAGCATCACCGCCATAGCGGTTGCGAAGAACTCGCAGTGCCCCTCCCGGCCTTGCAACAGGAACCACGCAACCGGGTCCGTCCCCTGCCCGGATTGACCAGCGAGAGAGTATCGGTACTCGCTTTTCAGGAAAGCCTCGATTGTTTCAGCCTTGGCCGCAGCAGAGGTGGCGTCTCCGGCAACGTCCTGGGCCAGCTGACACACCTGATCATTGTGACCGGGCAGATAGAGGTCCCGTTCCTCCGGCCCCGCCATATTCGGTACGGCGTTTTCCGCCACCCACACTCGGTAGCGTGGCGGCGTATCGCTCCCGCCCCTGACGACCAACCCTCCCGCCGGATCGAGAGCAACTCGCTCCGACGTCTCCACCGCCACCGTACCCGGCGGCAGAAAGAGAAACCGGTTGCGCCGAGTCAGCGCGATTTCCAGAACCGAGGCGCCTTCGAGAGTCTGACGTTCCTTATCGAGCCATACCAGACCCTGACGAACTTCCGGAGGGACCAAACCAGTTCGTCGCGGACCCCACACAGCCGGAAAAAGCATGTCGTACCCAGTGGCCCGCAACCGCAAAAGACTGCCGGAAACCGCGGAACCATCCCCTGTGGACAGGTAGGCGGCAGGAGCGTTTGACTGCTCGATGGCGCCGTGTCGGGAAAGCTCCACGGATTCGGAGAATCCCGACTCGCGCCCGAAAGCGGCACCGAGAAGGGGAGACCCGAGGCGTGGCAGGGCCATGAAGACCGGTATCGAAACGATGACCGCTGCCAACGCCGCGGCCGCCGCGTGCCGCCATCGCGGCCCGCCGAGGGCGGCGCCCGTAGTGCGGCTGAGCTCGAGCAGAAAGACTGTCATGCCCACAAACCACCACACGGCAACGGAGACGAAGAAGTAAGGCACGATGGCAACGTGGACCGCGGAGAGGATGCCGGTGATCCATACCAGGAAAACCAGAGCCAACGCACGACGCAGGTCGCGCAGGCCATCGATGGTGGCGACCCGGAGGGCTGCGAGGAGGAATAGCAGATGCCCGAGTGGGCGCAAAGGCCCGACCTCGAGGCCACCGGCAGCGACGACCGCAAGCAGGATCACTACACCAAGGGCGTTCAGGACGATGCTCGACGGACG
The DNA here is from genome assembly GCA_964497785.1 of uncultured Thermoanaerobaculia bacterium. Classification (GTDB taxonomy): domain Bacteria; phylum Acidobacteriota; class Thermoanaerobaculia; order Thermoanaerobaculales; family Sulfomarinibacteraceae; genus CAZCEX01. The sequence continues at coordinate 2,022 of CAZCEX010000022.1, forward strand.
CCACCTCACTTGCGGCCTCAGAACCCGCCACAAACCCGCCAGGCCGGCGACCAACCAGAACGGGGGCAAGACGACATAGAGGAAGGGAAAGGGCAACAACGACCACATCAAGAGCATGCCGGCCAGTCGCCGAAGCCCGGATGCATGCTTCATGAGGTCCCCGTGGACGACGCCGCGTCGACCGGTTGCGGCACGACGGTAGCCAGAGGTTCGAGGAGCTGGCGGGCGCGCGAGCGCAACGCCTCTGGCCCGAAGACCTGGTCGCCTAGACTGAGAACGACCGGATTCCCACGTTCCAGTCGTCGCAGAATCGCGCCCGCGACCGCACTCACACGGCCCTCGAACTGGCGGCGCCACGCCTCTTCCACCGGCCCGATCACCGTTGGGTCAAGACGGAGAATCAGAGGCACCTCCATCCGCCGGCGGCGATCGACCATGATGAGACGCTGCTGGCGGGCTGTCTGCTTCCAGTGCACCTGCCGGCGGTCATCGCCATCTCGGAAGTCCCTCAGTTGAAAGACTTCGCCCTCCCGGCCGCGGCCGATGAAACGGTGTGTTCCGGCACCGTTGTCCCGCCCCCGAAGGCTCTCGACAGCGCCCCGCGATGGTGCCGGATAGACCAGGATCCTCTCCTGCGCACGCACCTCCTTGGATTTGAGGAAGAACCCGAGGGGCAGCACGACCTCCAAGCGCCAGGCGGCAAAATCCCGCCAACCACGACGTTCAAAGGCGTAGGCGACCGTCCGGCGCACTCGCTGCCCCGGTGCCAGGTAAGGCTCGGCATGCAGCACGGTGCCGTCGCCGGCGCGGATCACGAGGCCATAGGCGGGAAAGACCCTTGAGTGATTTGCCAGCTCGACGTCGAACAGTGCCGACCGGCCGGCGAAGATCTCCGGCGGCGAACTCACAATCACGGTCGCGCTCGCGAGCACTTGTCTCGACCACGCTCCGGAGACGACGTAGGACCCGAGGGCCACTCCAAATACGGCCATCAGTCCGTTATTCCCCGAATTCAACGCCGCAAAAGCGAGCACGATGGCGAGAACGAGGAAGAGACCGCCCCACCGGGTCAGCCTGAGCTTGAAGCCGGGAAAGTCGCGCTGCCACCGGCTCACGGCATCGGTGGCTCGTCGCCGCCTGCTCACGATCTACCGCGGCACAGGGACGGTTCCGATGATCGAGCGAATGACCCGCCGCTCGCGCTCGGCCTCCTCCCACTCACCGTCGCCGAGACTGTTAGCCAATAAGACCCGGTGGGCGAGTACCGCTTCAGCCGTGTCCTGAAGATCGTCCGGGATAACGTATGCACGGCCCCGGACGAGCGCCAGCGCCTGCGCCGAACGCTGCCAAGCGAGGCACCCGCGCGTCGAGACCCCCAGTGACAGCGATTCGTGCCGACGGGTCTGGTGCACGACGTCGAGCAGATATTCGCGAATACGCTGATCGACGTGAACGGCCATCACCATCGTTTGCAGCTCGAGGACCTCCGCGGCGTCGAGCACGGGCTGAAGTCGGTCGAGCTCGGGTTCGACTCCGCCGCTCGACAGCAGGGCAAGCTCTTCGTCTGGCTCGGGATAACCCATCGAGAGACGCATCAGGAATCGATCGAGCTGCGATTCCGGCAACCGAAAGGTGCCCGTGCTTTCGATCGGATTCTGGGTGGCCACCACGAGGAAGGGGTCGGGCAGGACATGGCGGGTCGTCTCTACCGTCACCGCGTGCTCGCTCATCGCCTCGAGCAGGGCCGACTGCGTGCGCGGCGTCGCGCGGTTGATCTCGTCGGCCAGAACGACATTGGCAAAGAGAGGGCCGCGCTGGAACTCGAAGGTCTCGGTCCTGGAACGATATACGGAGATTCCGATCAGATCGGACGGCAAGCTGTCCGACGTGAACTGGATACGCTGAAACTCGAGGTCGAGGGAGCGCGCCAGCGCCCGGGCCAGGGTTGTCTTGCCAACGCCGGGCACGTCTTCGAGCAAGACGTGACCGCGCGCCAACAATGCGGCGATGACGGTGTCGACGACTTCCGACTTGCCGCGAATGACGCGCACCACTGAGGAGTGTAGCCGCTCGAGGCGGGCCAGGGCATCATCCGGAACTGCATGCATCATCGCGTTCAATAACCTCCGGTGGAGTATACGGGGTGGGGCGGCATCCGTTTGCGACGTCCTTCACCTCGGAGCGGGCAACCGGGCCCGCAGTATCCTCATTCCCGCAAAACGAAGCCCCTGTCAAACAGGTGTTATGAGATCGTTCTGCTTCTCATTTTTCAACCATCAGTTTTTCTGAGGTGCTTGTGGTCCCGCGGGTTTTCCAAAAACTGATGGTTGAAAAATGACCGGGTGAGCGACAATCAAACCATGACCTCAGACAGGGACCACCTCCAGGACTACCTCGCCCACCTCACAGTGGAACGCAACCTGAGCCCACGCACGGTGGCGGCATACGGACGGGATCTCGAAAGTTTCATGGCGTGGCTCGAGGCAGCGTCGATCCTGTTGGGCTCGGTCAAACGTCACGCCGTCAGGGATTACCTCGGTGCCCGCCGCGACGGCGGCCTTTCTCCCCGGTCGGCCGCTCGGTCCCTGTCCGCCATCCGCGGGTTCTACAAATTCCTCATCCAAGGGGAGCTGGTCGAAACAGACCCGACGGCGAATATTCAGAGCCCCAAACTGTGGCACACCGTGCCTCACTGCCTCAGCGCAGTCCAGATCGAGGAACTTCTGAGTGCACCGGACGTCAAAACCTCCCTCGGCCTTCGCGACCGGACAATGATCGAGACCCTGTATTCGACCGGGCTCAGAGTATCCGAACTCGTGGGCCTGATCCTTGGCCAGGTCGTCTTCGATCCTCCGTTTGTCCGCGTGATGGGCAAAGGCAGCAAAGAGCGCCTCGTGCCGCTCGGAGACACCGCGGCCGACTGGCTCGATCGTTACCTCGAGGAGGCACGGCCGCAGCTCGTGAGAGAGCGCCGGCCGCACGTCTTTCTCAACCATCGCGGAGGGCCACTTACCCGTCAAGGCTTCTGGAAGATCTTGCGTGGGCACGGCATCGCCGCCGATATCAGAACCCCCCTGAGCCCGCATGTCGTGCGCCACTCCTTCGCCACCCACCTGGTCGAAAACGGCGCCGATCTACGCGCCGTGCAGCTCATGCTCGGCCATGCCTCCCTGACCACCACCGAAATCTACACCCACGTCGCCCGGGAGCGCCTGCGCACCCTGTACGACGAGAAACATCCGAGGGCTTGACCCCCCACCGCCCGAGGCCCCACACTGAGAGACATGAACGAGCTCATCCTGATTGTCGACGACGAACCAGGCATCCTGGAGACCTTGTCCGGGATCCTCGGCGACGAGGGCTTCCGAACCCTCACCACCCCTTCCGGTGATGAGGCCCTGCACCTTTATGAGTCTGAGAAACCCGATGTCGTCTTCCTCGACATCTGGCTGCCCGACCGCGACGGCCTCGAAACCCTGCAGGCCATTCGCGAGCTGGACGACAACGCCGCCGTCATCATGATGTCCGGCCACGGCACATCGGCCACAGCAGTCAAATCCATCAAAATGGGCGCCCACGACTACCTCGAAAAGCCCCTGTCCTACGATTCTGCCATCGATGCAGTGCGAGCGGCCCTCGAGGCCAAGAAGGCCCAGGCTTCGACCGGCGCCAGCTCGATTCTCGAGCTCGGTCTCGAACGCCTGGAGGTGGAGCATACGCTCGATCCGCCGCCAATTCTGGCGCAGGTCCGGCCCGGGCTCGCGCCGCAACAAACGATCAAGACCGCAAGCGTCGTCTACGGACTCGGGCTACATTCGGGCAGTGATACCGGCATGGTGATGCAACCTCTGCCTCCCAACAGCGGCATCCACTTCCTCACCCTTCCCGGCAATACCTGTATTCCCGCCCATCTCGCCTTTGTGGCCCAGACCGACTACGCCACCACCATTACCAACGGTCGCGACAGCATCCGTACGGTGGAACATCTCCTGTCGGCGCTGCACGCCGCCGGCATCACGAATCTCCTGATCAAGGTCCACGGCGAGATCCCGGTCCTCGACGGCTCGGCGCTCGAGTTCTGCCAGCATCTCCTCGAGGTCGGCATCGTCGACCAGAAAGTGCCGCGCAACGAGCTCGTGATCGATCGGCCATACGTCATCGGCGATGACAAGAAAGGGCTCGTTCTGGAGCCCTACGACGGTTTCGCCGTCTCCTACTTTCTCAGCTACCCACCACCGGTCGGAGAGCAACTGGTAGAGTTCGAGCTGACGGACCTCGAGGCGTTCATCGATCAGGTGGCTCCCGCCCGGACCTTCGGCTTCATGCGCGACCTGAAGATGATGAACGAGCTCGGGCTCGGCTCGGGGGGGCGGTTGGACAACTTCATCCTCGTTGGCGAGGACAACGTGATCAACACCGATTTGCGTTTCCCGGACGAGTTTGCCCGTCACAAGATCCTCGACATCATCGGCGACCTCTACCTCCTGGGCTATCCTGTCCGAGGTCGGATGAAGGCTCGGCTCACCGGCCACCGCGACAACGTTGCCGTGCAGCGGCTGATTCTGGAGGGCGGCGGTCTCGGCCAGCCGTGATCATGGCGCCGCCCGCGGCCGACGACTCCGGCTGATCGGATGACCTACGCCGAGCTGCATACTGCATCGGCTTTCTCCTTTCTCGAGGGAGCATCACTTCCGGAGGACCTGGTCGATCGGGCCGCAGAACTCGATCTCCCGGCCGTTGCGTTGGTCGATCGCAATAGCCTGTCCGGTGCACCACGATTCTGGAAGGCGGCACGAGCTGCTGGGATCAAGGCGCTCGTCGGCGCTGAAGTGGTTTTGCATGGACCAATCGTCCACGGGCTTCCTCTGCAACACCGGACCGACACAAAGGGGGAGGGCCACGAGCCGTTCCCGGCCGATGCCCGTGGACCTCTCGGCATGGTGCCGCAGCCACTGCCACCGGGCCCTGCTCTCCCTCGTCTCACACTGCTCGTCGAAGACCAACGAGGTTACCGCAGCCTGTGTCGACTCCTGACCACAGCGGCGCGCGACCAACCGAAGGGCAAAGCGTGCGCCACGTGGCAGCAGGTCGAGGCCCATTCCGCCCGCCTTTACTGCCTCAGCGGCGGCAGCGAAGGTCTCGTCGTCCGGCACCTGCAGGATGGTGGTCCGGATGCCGCACGACGTACCCTGGAACGGCTGTCTCACCTCTTCCCTAGTCGCCTTTCGATCGAGCTACAACGGCATGGTCTGCGCGTCGAGGAGCACCAGAACCGCGCCCTGATCGACATGGCAAAGGGCCTTCGGTTGCCGCTCGTCGCCACCGGCGGAGTGCGCTACGCACGCCGCGAGGCAAAGGACCTTGCCGATGTACTCGCCTGCATTCGCGAGGGTGTCTCCCTCGACGGAGCTGGTCGGTTGCTTGACGCGCAGAGGGAACGTCATCTCAAACCACCGGCCGAGATGATTCGTCTGTTCGCCGATCTGCCGCATGCCATCGCCGGCGCTGCCGAGCTTTCGGAACGCCTTTCGTTCACCCTCGATGACCTCGGATACCGTTTTCCCCTCTATCCGCTCTCGCCGGGCGAAACACCCATCGCCGTCCTCCGTCAGATCACGTGGAGCGGCGCTCAAAGCCGTTTCCGGCCCCTGACGGCCCATGCCCAGGCACAGATCGAAAAAGAACTCGACCTCATCGAAAAGCTCGATCTCGCGGGCTATTTCCTCATCGTGTGGGACATCGTGCGTTTCTGTCAATCCGAGAATATCCTCGCTCAGGGCCGCGGTTCGGCTGCGAATTCGGCTGTCTGTTTCGCCCTCTCCATCACGGCCGTCGACCCGGTGAAGATGGAGCTCCTCTTTGAACGCTTCTTGTCCGAAGAACGCGGAGAGTGGCCGGACATCGACCTCGACCTGCCGTCGGGCGCACAGCGTGAGAAGGTCATCCAGTACGTCTACTCTCGTTACGGGCCACATGGCGCCGCCATGACCGCCAACGTCATCACCTACCGTGACCGGTCCGCATCACGAGAGGTTGGCAAGGCCGTCGGGTTCTCGCCGGATCAGGTTGATGCCATCTCGAAGCGTTTCGGCGGCCACGCCTCGTCTGAGTTCGGCAACGAGGATCGCAACATGGATACCGAACTCGCCGCACTCGGGTTCGAACCGACAGCACGCAGGGTGGAGCATTTCAAACGCCTCTGGTGGGAGATCCACCACTTGCCTCGACACCTCGGCCAGCACTCAGGAGGCATGATCGTCGCCAACGGGAGACTCGACGAGGTGGTGCCGCTGGAGCCGGCTGCCATGGACGGCCGCACCGTCATCCAGTGGGACAAAGACGACTGTGCCGATCTCGGCCTCATCAAGGTCGACCTGCTCGGTCTCGGCATGCTTGCGGCCCTCGAGGACGCCATCCCGATGATCAGAAGCCACGAAGGCGTCGATCTCGACCTGTCCCATCTGCCCGCAGACGATCCCGAGACCTATCGCATGATCAGACGTGCCGACACGGCCGGGGTCTTCCAGATCGAGAGCCGCGCTCAGATGGCCTCCTTGCCCCGCAATCGGCCGCAGAACTTCTATGACCTCGTGGTTCAGGTGGCCATCATTCGCCCAGGCCCCATCGCCGGCAAGATGACGAGCCCCTACCTCAACCGCCGAATGGGCCGCGAACCGGTCACCTACCCCCACCCGAGCCTCGAGCCGGTTCTGAAGCGCACGCTCGGCGTGCCGCTCTTCCAGGAGCAGCTCTTGCGGATCGCGATGGTGGCTGCCGGTTTCTCCGGCGGCGAGGCCGAAGAACTCCGGCGCGCAATGGGTTTCAAGCGGTCACGCGAACGCATGGTCGGCATCGAGGCCCGCCTGCGCCGTGGCATGGACTCGCGTGGCATCTTTGGCCCGGCACAAGAGGAGATCGTGCGTTCGATCACCTCATTCGCACTCTACGGCTTTCCCGAAAGCCACGCCGCCAGCTTTGCTCTCATCGTCTATGCCTCGGCCTATCTCAAGTGCCACCACCCGACCGCCTTCTACGCGGGTCTGCTCAACGCCTGGCCGCTCGGCTTTTATCATCCGGCGACCCTGGTCAAGGACGCGCAACGAGCCGGGGTCACGGTTCACGCGGTTGACGTCAATCACTCGGGGTGGCGCTGCCGGTGGGAGGAGGGCGGCATTCGTCTCGGCCTGCGATGGGTACACGGTCTCCGCCACCTTGTCGGCGGGGCGATCGAGCACGAGCAGCACAGGCGCGCTTTCACAGATCCTACGGACCTCTGTCGCCGCTGCAGCCTCGACACCGAGACCCTCGAACGTCTGGCACACGTGGGCGCTCTCGCAAGCCTCGGTGTTTCACGCCGCCAGGCCCTCTGGCAGGTGGCCGAGGTTGCAGCGCGGTGCCGCCCCCTCTTCGATCGACTGGCCCCCGAAGGCGCATCACCATTGCCGGAAATGTCACCGTTCGAAGAGACGTTGGCCGACTACGCCGGTCTCCACCTGACCACCGGGCCCCATCTCATGAAGTATCTCCGCAACGATCTCGATCGTCGCGGCGTGACGCCGATCGACCGCCTCAAATCTCTGCGGGATGGCGATCAAACCAGGGTCGCCGGCGCCGTCATCGTCCGCCAGCGTCCTGGAACGGCCAGTGGCTTCGTCTTCTTGACCATGGAGGACGAAACCGGAACCGTGCAGGCGATCATCCGCCCGAACCTCTACCGGGAGCACCGACAGCTCATCGTCAACTCACCGTTGCTGCTCATCGAAGGCCCCGTGCAGATCCAGGACGGCACCCTTTCGGTCAAGGCTCGGCGCTTCGAACGCATCGACGGCGAGGCGTTCGTACCGAGTCACGATTTTTACTAGAGGCCCGGCAAAGGCATTGTGATGTATTTCATGGCAGAGATTCTACCGCGGGCCAAGCAAAGCCGCAGCCGGCAGCGGGCTCCTGTATCATAAACGTTTGGAGGACTCAGTGGAGCTCAAGGAACTCCTCATGTTCATGACCAAGAAGGAGGCCTCCGACCTCCACCTGAAGCCGATGAGGCCACCCTTGCTGCGCATCCAGGGCAGACTCATCCCAATCAAGGCGCCTCCGCTCAAACCGGAGGAGGTCAATGCCATGCTGGAGTCGGTCATGACCCCGGCACAAAGACAGATATTCGAGACCCGGCAGGCCGTCGACATCGGCTACGGTGTGCCCGGAGTTGCCAGATTCCGTTGCAACGTATTTCTCCAGCGTGGAACCACCGCGGCGGTCTTTCGGCGCGTTCCTTTCGACATCCTCAACATCGAGCAACTCCATCTCCCGGACGTGATCGAAACGTTCACGGATTTCCCGAGTGGCCTCGTACTCATCACCGGTCCAACCGGTACCGGCAAGTCGACGACCCTGGCCGCCCTCATCCAAAAGATCGCCGCCACGCGGCCCTGTCATGTTGTAACCATTGAGGATCCCATCGAGTTCCTGTTTTCGGACGACAAAGCGACCATCTCTCAGCGCGAGGTCGGCACCGATACGCCAACGTTCCAGGAGGCGCTTCGCAACTGCGTTCGCCAGGATCCCGATGTGATCATGGTCGGGGAGATGAGGGACCTCGATACGATCTCCACGGCGATCACCGCCGCGGAGACCGGTCACCTCGTTTTCTCCACCCTGCACACCAACTCTTCGGCCCAGACCGTGGACCGGATCATCGACTCGTTCCCAGTCGACCAACAGGTCCAGGTCCGCGCCCAACTAGCCCTTGTCCTGAAGGCCATCGTGTCCATGATCCTGGTCGAGAACAAGGAGGGCACGACTCGAATTCCTGCGGTCGAGATCCTGGTCAACTCCCCGAAGATCAGCAAGCACATCGAAGCCGGCGAGATCAAAGAGATTTCCGAGGAACTGGAAAACAGCGTCAGCTACTACAAGATGCAGAGCTTGAACCAGAGCCTCATCAGCCTGCTCGCCCACAACGAGATCACCTATGACCAGGCGATCGACGCGTCCTGGGACCCTGATGACCTGTCACTCAAACTGCGAAAGATGTTCCCGAGCATCGAGGAACAGTTCCGGGAGGGGAAAATGGCGCCATCCGCTGCCGACTTCTCACAAATCACCGAGCTTTTGGAAACCAAGCACCTCTACGAGGAACTGGAAGAGCGTCACGGGGTGAAGCTGCAGGAGAAGGACGACCAGCTCGCCGAGCTGGAAGCTGAGATCGCTGATCTGAGAGACGTTGTCGAGCAATCCTCCGGCTCCACCACCGAGATCGAAAAGGAGCTCGAGCAGGCACGGGCGGAAACGAGTCGCACCCGGGAGGAGTCGGAGAAGAAGATCGGCGCCCTCAACGAGCGTATTCGGGAGCTGAACAGCCGCCTCCAGCAGAAGGACGGCGGCAAACCACCCACGGGGTTCTTCAAGAGATAACATCTCTTCCTGTTCGAGAAACAGGGATCCTGGCGATCGGGCCGCCAGCTGGGGAGGGTTCGTGAGCGAAAGCATGGGCTCAATCGATTTCGTTGGTGAGCTGCAGGCTCTTCTCCAGGACGGCGAAGAGGAAGCGCTTCGCATCTTCCTCAAGCTCGTGCGCCCCGAGGACATCGCCGAGTGGCTCGACCACCTGTCCTCTGACGACCGCCAACAACTCGTCGATGCGCTCGACGACAATGCCGCCGGCACGGTTCTCAGCGATACCACGACCTCGATACGGTCGGAGTTGGTCGATGACATCGACCCGGTTCGTCTCGCCCGGATCGCCGAGGCCATGCCGGCGGACGACGCCGCAGACCTGATCGGCGAACTCGAAGAGGAGGACTCCGAAAAGGTCCTCCATCACATCGCCGACTCTGAAGAAGAAATCCTCCGCAATCTCCTGCGCTATCCCGAGGACACCGCCGGCGGCATCATGAATCCCCATGTGGTCGCTCTCACGGCCGAGGCCACGGTCGACGACGCCATCACCTTTCTCCGCGGCGCCGACGACGACACCGTGACGGCAGCCCTGTACGTGGTGGATGAAGACTGTTCGCTCAGCGGTTTCGTGCGACTCCGACGTCTGGTCACCGCCAGCGCACGCGCCCATCTCGGGGACATCATGTCCTCAGACGTGATTTCGATTCCTGCAGATGCCGATCAGCAGGATGTGGCAGACATGGTCGACAAGTACGATTTCGTCGCTTTGCCCGTGGTCGATGAGCACAACAGGTTGCTCGGCGCGGTCACGATCGACGATGTCCTGAACGTCATCGAGGAGGAAGCGACCGAGGATATTTACCGGCTCGCAGGTTCGTCGGCGGAGGAGGAGGAGAGTGATTCCTTATTCCACGTTGCCCGATATCGCCTGCCATGGCTCCTGGTGTGCCTGGTTGGAACCCAGCTCTCGACCGCGGTTCAGGTCATTGCCTCCCACAAGGTCGGCATGTACCAGCAGGTGTCGGTTTTTACGGCGGCCATTATGGCGATGGCCGGCAATACATCCTTGCAGTCGGCCACGACGACCGTTCGACGACTCGCCCTCGACACCCTGCCTCGGTCGCGGTGGCCCCGTCATGTGACACGAGAGTTCTCGGTCGCCCTGCTCATGGGAGCGGTATGCGGTTTGGTGGCCGCCGCCATGGCACCGGTATTCGGTCACGACCCACTCATCGGCCTCGCCCTCGGTTTGGCGATGGCCCTTGGCATGTCGGCAGCGAGCTTTCTCGGCGCCGCCATGCCGCTCATTCTGGACCTCTTCGGGATCGATCCTGCGGTTGCGTCCGGCCCCCTCGTTTCGACCATCAACGACTCGCTGGCCCTCGCCCTCTACTTCACCGTCGCGACTGCGGTCTTGATCGGTCTGGGCTAGACGGCTTGGGGCACGCCGAAGAAGTAGCCCTGGACGAGGTGTGCGCCCAATGCTGTCAACACCTCTGCCTCATCGGCGCGCTCGACACCCTCGGCGATCACCCGTGCTCGGGAATCGCCGGCAAAACGGATCACCGCCGATACGAGGTTCTGCTTGATCGGTGACAGGGCGAGCTCACGGATGAGCATCTGATCCAGCTTGATGAAGTCCGGCTCGAGGTCGGCAACCAGGTGGAGCGCGCTGTACCCCGTTCCCATATCGTCGATGGCGATACGAAAACCCCTGCGGCGGATCTTGTTGACCCAGGATTTTAGAAGATCCGGGTTGTCGGCATAGGTCCGTTCGGTGATCTCGAGAACGATCTGCTCCGCCTTCATGCCAGCCCGATGAACGGTCTCAGCGAGGCCGACGCCTTCGGTTTCCAGGTAGTTGAGGCCGTGAATCGATAGATTCAAGAAAATCACTGCCTCCGGTCCCAGCCCACGGCTGTTCTCGAGCGCCCGCTCGATGCACAAGAGCTCGACCTCGCCCAGGAAACCCACACGCTCGGTGAAACCGAAAAGGTTTTCCGCCGCTTCGAGATAAGACCCTGCGGGTCCTCGCGAGAGGGCTTCATAGCCTTCAATCTCGAGCCCCGGAAGCCTGAGAATTGGCTGGAAGAGGGTTTGCACCGTTCGGTCCCGCAGCATGCGTTGGACCTCCGCCCGGCGACGCTCGTCGAGCTCCGCCCCTCGCCGATGGTAGTCCCGCCTTGCCTCCAGGATCCCGGCGTAGACACACCGTTCGACGCGTTGCGTCGGATGGCGGCGGATCGTACCTTTGCCGATACGAACCGGCAGGATGAGGGGCCTGCCGCTGTCCTCATCGGGCACCGCAAGGCCCTCGAAGAGACGACCGAGTAGGTGGGCGCCGTTTTCTCGATCGGAGCAGAAGACCAGGAAAGAGTCGCCTCTCACCGCTTCTTGACAGAGCACACTTTGCTCCCCGGGACCATCGGCGAGCAGAGAGCGTAAACGATCGGCCATACACCAGAGAAGTGCGTCATAACGCTCCCAACCGACGATCTGCTCCAGGTTCCGCTCCTGCTCGAGGCTCACCATGAAGACCTGCAGAGTATCCCTGCCATCGAGCAGCTTGCGAACCTGGTCGAGCACGAGTGGCAGTGTCGGCAGCTGGGTTGAGAGATCTACGAGGTTCGCTCGATAGCGCAGCACCTCGGTCCGCAAGCGAGCGAGCTCGGAGAGTGGATGCCCGTCAGGCACCGGGATCGCTTTCAGCAACGGCCAGGAGCTTGTGAACCTCGAAGAGCAGGTCGCGAGGTGAGAAAGGTTTGCAGAGGTACGCGTTGGCGCCGCACTGCAAGCTGAGAATCTGGTCCCGGTGACCCGACCGTGCCGACAGGATGAGCACCGGAACCGTCGCACCACGCGGGTCCTGCCGGAAGAGCTTGAGCAGCTCAAAGCCGTCGAGTTGAGGCATCATCAGATCGAGGATCAGGAGGTCAGGGGGTTCGTCGAGCAACAGGCTGAGCGCCAATTGCGGGTCGGTTGCGTCCTCGACGGCCAGGTCGCCCGACTCGAGGATCGTATGCAGGAGATCGACCACATCTGGCTCGTCATCGACGACAAAGACCCTGTGTTTCATGGGCTAGCTTGACCTCTCGGGCGGTTGATCCGTAGGGTCCATGGTATCAGGCTCCGCCCTCCGCCGAAGAGAGAAGGAACCGCTACCAGACCTGGACGGCCGCAACGGGAACCACACCGAAAAGACCGAACCCTTGTTCTCCACTGATTCGACCCAGACGACGCCCTGTTGTGCCTCCATGATGCTCTGCACCAGGGCCAGACCGAGCCCCATTCCGCCGTACTTGCGACGAGTGCTGGGATCGACCTGATAAAACCTGTCGAAGATCCTGAGCAGAGCGTTCTTCGGAATGCCGATTCCCGAATCAGCCACCTCGACTAGCACGCCGCGCCGCGCATCGCGCGACCTCGGTTCGGCCGTCACGCGAATCGAGCCCCCCCGCGAGGTGAACTTGCCCGCGTTTCCCAGGAGGTTGAAAAAGACCTGCTCTACCTGACCTGCGTTCCCGATCACGGTCGGCAGATCGGTGGCCAGGTTCAGGGAGCAATAAACCCCCTTTTCTTCGAATGCCGGCAGGATGGTTTCGACGACTCCGTGGAGCAGCTGCCCGAGATGCACGCTCTCGGTTCGGTCAGTCCCGTCGATGCTGCGTTCCCACTGTGACAGCTGTACCAACTCCTCGATTCTCAGATCGAGACGACGGAGGTTCTTTCGACATACCGACACCGCCCGGGCAGCCTCCTCGGTCAGGGGGCCGAGGTCGCCCTGCTCGAGAAGCTCGAGATAACCTCGAAGGGCGGTCAATGGAGTCTTGAGCTCGTGCGAGACGTTGGCAATGACATCCGCCTTGGTCTGATCCAGGACCTCGAGCTCACGATAGGTCTCCCGGAGCCGTTGGATCGTGTCGGCCATTGTATCGGCCATAGCATTGAAAGCGTCCGCCAGCTCCTCCACCTCGTCCTGCGAGTTGATCTGGACCCGCTCCTCGAGATGGCCTTCTCGGATACGACCGACCCCGTCCCGAAGGCGCTCGATGTTGGCCGTGATCGACCCGGCGAGGAATACCGCCGCCCGGCGTGCCACGAACAATGCGATGGTCATGAAAAAGACCACCGCTGCGATCGAGCGGAAAAGATCACGATCGACCCGTTCATAGCTGAAGTAAGCAACCAATGAGTAGGTTCTGCGCCCCCACTCCTCGACTGCCGGGGCCACGACCTGAAAGAGCATCGGGCCATCGTTTCCCTTGACCCTCCTGGATTTGACCTGCAGCGAGCGAATCGCCTGCAACGTGGCTGGATCCTCCGTGCTCGGCGCCTTCCCCTGCTCGGCAAAGGTCAGCGCTCCGGATGAGTCGGCCCGCATGATGATCTCACCGTCAACGTGCACGACTTCGAGGCGAATCAGATCGGCGTTGAGGGCCATGAGCTCTTCCACCCTGCGATCGAGGATGTGTCGCCCGGTGGTCCTGTAGAGGTTGGCAGAGTGGGCGACCTCCCGGACAACAAGGGAAGCATAGGTCACGGCGCCAGCTTCCATCATCTGGCGTTCGCGGAGATAGCGAGGAATCGTCAATAGGGCGCCGACCGTGATAACGCTCACCGTCGCGATGATCGCCATATAGCGCGCCACTCGGCGCTGCAAACGACCGGTCAAGCGGTGCCGCCCACGCCCGAAAGTCCCTGAAATAGTCACCCGGAGAGTATCGTATCAGGCCTACTCCAGGTTCTGAACCTGCTCGCGGATTCGTTCCACAGCGCCCTTTGCATCAACGACCCTATCCGCAACCCCAGCTTCCCGACATTTGGTTCCCAACGTATTGATCTCCCGATGGAGCTCCTGGCACAAGAAATCGAGCGCTCGGCCGATCACACCGCCGCCATTCAACCTTCGAGCAAAGCTCTCGAGATGCGTGCGCAGGCGAACGACCTCCTCGGTCACGTCGGCACGGTCCGCGAGCAGGGCGGCTTCCTGGACCAATCGGTCCTCGTCGACCGCCTGCCCGGCAAGCATCTCCAATAAACGTTCACGAAGGCGTTCGAGCGCCTGGCGCCGAAACCCGTCGGTCAAAGGTTCGAACCACTCCAGAAAATCTGCGACCGCCTCGAGGTCCTTGCGGATCTGACGACCGAGCTCGGCGCCCTCGTCACGACGCATGTGTGCAAATGACAACGAGGCGGCGCCCACCAGCTCGCGAAGGCTCGCGACCTCGGTCTCGCTGAGAAGCGACATTTCGGAACTCATGGCGACGATTCCTGGCACGTTGAGCAGGTCACCAACTCTGACTCCTGCGTCGGGGCCGCTCTCGAAACCGGGAAGCTCGGCGATCTGGTTCATCAGCTCCGACAGTGCGTCGTGGTTCACCAAAACGTGGGCCGGCGACGGTTGCAGGCGACGCAGATCGATCTGCGCGGTGACCCTCCCCCGAGCCACGGTCTTCTCGACCTCCCGACGAACGGCGGCTTCGACCTCCGGCATCTCCTCACGCACCGTCAGGCGAACCTGGACGTCGAGATACCGATGATTGACTGAACGAACGACGACCCCGGCCGCGAAGCGGTCCGACAGTCGTCCCTGGGCTCTTCCGAATCCGGTCATGCTTGAAAGTGACATCGTATGCTCCATTCCGCCATCTCAATGGGCCGAAACGCCACCCCCGGAACGACAACCCGGTGGCGCACCCCTCTCGCTAAAGGCCTCGGGCGCGTTCGATGAGGCCGCGTGCAATGACCATTCGCTGCACCTCAGAGGTTCCTTCGTAGATCGTGACGACCCGGGCGTCGCGAAATAGGCGCTCGACCGGATACTCTGATGAAAAGCCGTACCCCCCGTGGATCTGAATTGCTTGACTCACCACTCGGTTGCACATCTCCGACGCGAAGAGCTTCGCGGCGGCCGACTCGTGCGAGTGCCGTCCCGGCAAACCCGCAGCATAAACGGCTCGAAAAAGGAGACTTCGCGCAGCCTCGATTTCGGTGTCCATGTCGGCAAGCTGGAATGCGATCGCCTGGTGCCCGATGATCGGCTTGCCGAATTGCTTGCGATCACGCGCATATCGCAGGGCTTCTTCGAGAGCAGCGCTGGCAATACCGACCGACTGCGCCGCGATTCCGAGGCGCGAGTGGTCGAGGGTCGCGAGGGCGATCTTGAGGCCCTGCCCCGGTTCGCCGAGCATGGCAGACAGGGGAACCCGCGCATCCTCGAGCGTCACCATACAGGTCTTGGAGGAGCGCAGTCCCATCTTGTCTTCGGGACGATCAAAAACCACGCCCTCCTGATCGGCATCGAGGATAAAGGCCGCAATTCCTGGTGCCCCAAGCCCCGAGTCTCGCGTCGCGAGACAGATGAAGAACCGGCCGACGATCCCGTTGGTGATCCATGCCTTGGCGCCGTCGAGACGCCAGCCGTCACCGTCCGGGCGGTACCGGGTCGTCAGGCTGGCCGCGTCCGAACCGGCGTGAGGCTCGGTGAGCATGAACCCGCCCAACGCCTCTCCCGACGAAAGGAGGGGCAAGAATTTGCTCTTCTGTTCCTCGCTGCCGAAATGAATGATCGGCCAACAGCACACCGAGTTCGACACCGTCATGCCGACGGCGACCGACGCGTCGGCGCGGGCGAGCTCCTCAACCGCGAGCAGGTAGGAGAGAAGATCCATTTCCGCACCGCCGTAGCGCTCCGGCACGAGCATGCCGAGCAGTCCCAACTCACCCATCTCACGAAAAATATCGTGCGGGAACTCGCCGGAGCGATCCCGCCCCGCCGCTCCCGGTCGAATGCGTTCCTCGGCAAAGGAACGCACCATGTCCTGCACCATCAGTTGCTGCTCGTCAAACCCGAGATCCATCACGCCTCCCCCCGAGGTCCAGCCGGTATCTCCGAAGGGTACCTCCGCCGAGTGCGAGGGACAACCGGCACAGCGGCAGCGATAAGCCTCAGAGGAACTAATCCGTGGGAGAACCCCGTCGCCGCAGCGACGATTACCGTGGTATCTCGCAACTGAGAGACCCACAGCAGGCTTCGCCTGCCGCATCGCCCCGCGACGGCCGGCCCTGCTGCCGCTTCTGGGCTGCGCCCAGCTCGTCGCACCGCTTCGCTTTGCTCCTCGGCGCTCGGGCTTCGTCACCGCAACGCGCAGGTTCTCCCATCGATCTCACCGTGGATTGCCACCCTTCGCATTGTGCAGATGGCCTGCGGCCGCACAATACGAAGAATGGACACGTCCCGCCGGAGGCGCCGTCTCGTTCTCCGCAACGACAACGAGGCCGATCGGAGGATCAACGAACGCCCGCCCGGCGGGGCGTGCCGGGTGCA
>CAZCEX010000023.1:0-18258 GCA_964497785.1 uncultured Thermoanaerobaculia bacterium
CCGTAATCGGCGTTGTAGGGATGAAGGGAGTCATTGGACCGCTCCCAGCGCATCAGCCGGATGTCTCCAAAGGATCCCATCCAGATATCTCCGCGCGAGTCTTCAAAAAGGCGATAAATCTCCTGGTCCTCCTGATATCGCCTCTCGGGCCGGGTCCGCGGCAGGTCCCGGAGGTTGTCCAGCCTCGGAAAACGAAAGAGCCCATTCGGTGTCGGCACCCACAACTGTCCTTGATGGTCGAAGAAGGTGACCTGATTGAGCCCCCAACCGAAACGACGAACATCCTCTGGAAGTGGAATTGTCAGCGGAACCAACGTCTCGCCATCGCGGATGTGAATAACGTCTTCCGGAGGAAAGCCGACAACCACTATCTCACCCGAAGGGCCAAGAGTGACGGATGCCGTCTGACGGTCTGAGAGCCCATCTTCCTCCGTAAAGGAGGTGAAACCGGTGGAGTTGACCCTCATCAGGCCGTGGCTCTGGGTACCGATCCAGAGGTTGCCTGCCTCGTCCACCAGGACTGGCCCCAGGTGATCCGATACCAGACCGGAGTCGCGGCCGTGCACCTCGATACCGTCGGCGTCGATGGCGATCAGACCCTGGTGGCTCGCCATCCACACAGCCCCGTCCGGTCCCTCGTCGATGCCGAAAATGACACCATCGGCCAGACCGTCGCCCCTGTCGAGGCGGAGGGCATCACCCGGTCTATCTGGAAGCAACGGTACGGCGTCGGGCTTCAGTACACCAAGACGTACATCAACAGTCGCCGGTTGTATCAACTGCTGAACGTGAGGATTGAATACCGTGACACCCTTTTCAGCGACCCATAATCGACCCGACGAATCCCCAAAAAGGGAAATGACCCTCCACGGTTCCTTCTGGCCCTCGAATCCCAGAGGCACGACCTTACCGTCGGGCAGGAGGCGGAAGAGGCCGGTATTGGTGCCAAGCCAGAGTCCACCCCCTTGGGCGGCGATCAGGGCGTCAATCGAGCCGGGGCGTTCGGGCAGCCAAGGGATGCCGAGTTCCACTGCTTCAAAACGGTTGCCGCCCGGGGAGTCCCGACGATAGAGTTTGCTCGAAGATGACGCCCATAGGACGCCAGCCTCGTCCTCGGCCAGAGCGCCAACCCCGCCGGGGATGCCCACAGCCGGTTCGAACGCGCTGCCATCGTGCCATCTCTCCTCCCGCAGACGAACCAACCCGCGCCCGGTGCCGAACCACAGGGACCCGTCGCTACTATCCAGGATGGCGTAGACGCCGGCATGGGGAAGACCGTCGGAGGTGTCGAAGGAGCGGAAGCTGACGCCGTCGAAGCGGGAAAGGCCGGTGCTGGTGCCGATCCACAAGAAGCCCTGTCGGTCCCGTGCCAAGCACACGACCTGATCGCCGGCAAGGCCGTCGGCCACGGTGAATGTGTGCACCGCCAGCCGCTCGGCCTCGAGCCGAGTCACGACCAAACCGAGCGCCACCAAGAAAAAGACGATGGCTTTGTATTGTTTCGCAGTCACCGCTCCTATTCTCGAATGGAATTGACTCTCTGTCGAGCGTCTGGGGGAGTTGATCAAAAACCAGCGGGTCCCTGATGTCTGGTATCCTCCCGGCCCGGGCTTGGCCGGTGGGGGGTTTATGAGGATTCTGGTACTCAACTGCGGTTCATCGTCGGTCAAGTTCCAGTTCATCCAGACCGATGGCGAGAACGTTCTAGCCACCGGTTTGGTGGAAAAGATCGGTTCAACGGGCGCCATGCTCCGCTACTCGCGGGGCGACGAGAAGGAGATCCGGGAAGTCACCGAGGTCCCCAACCACGACGCGGCAGTCAACCTGGTGCTGTCAACGCTCATGCACCCTCGCGACGGGGTCATTCTTTCGCTGGACGAGATCGAAGGCGTCGGGCACCGTGTGGTCCACGGCGGTGAGGAGTTCTCGACCTCGGTGCTGATAACGGCCGAGGTTCGGGCTGCCATCGACCGCTGCTGCGCTTTTGCACCCCTGCACAACCCCCACAACCTGAGGGGAATCGACGTCTGCGACCGCCTGCTGCCCGGAAAGCCTCAGGTGGCGGTCTTCGACACCGCTTTTCACCAACAGATGGCCGCCGAAAGTTACCTCTACGCCCTGCCCTACGGCCTCTACCGCAAGCTCGGAATCCGCCGCTACGGTTTCCACGGAACCTCCCACCGGTGGGTGGCACAACGCGCCGCCGACCTTCTTGGGCGCCCCCTCGAGGAGCTGCGCCTGATCACGTGCCACCTCGGCAACGGCGCCTCGGTAGCGGCTATCACAGGCGGGCACTCGGTCGATACCTCGATGGGTTTTACCCCTCTCGAAGGTCTGATGATGGGAACCAGGACCGGGGATCTGGATCCGGCCGTGGCGCCGTACCTGATGCAACGCGAACATCTCTCCCCAGGCGACGTCGATACCTTGATGAACAAACGCAGCGGTCTGCTCGGCATCTCAGAGTCCTCCAACGACATGCGCGAGATCGTTGAGGCCATGGACTCGGGCAGCGAACGCGACCGGCTGGCCTTCAAGATGTTCTGCCACCGCGTTCGCAAATACATCGGCGCTTATGCCGCAGTCCTTGGTGGGGTCGACGCGGTGGTCTTCACAGGCGGCATCGGTGAGAACTCGGCCCAGGTTCGCTCCCAGACCCTGAGCAACCTGGAATTCCTCGGAATCGTCATCGACGAGGACAACAACAGCAGCGGTGCAACCTCTATATCCTCGGGTTCGACCAAGGTCCTGGTGATTCCGACCAACGAGGAGCTGGCCATCGCCCGCGACACTCTGGAAGTGCTCGCCCGTTCGACAACGGAGGTCGATGCCGTCGCCAGTGGCGCAGCGATCGAGCGCCAGCTGTCCTCGCTCGGCGCCGACGACCGCCGCGAGCTGGTCATGCTGTGGGCCGCTGACCCCAGTGGCGACCTGGCGTTGCTCTGCGACCGCTTCGCTCACAAGGCGGGGATCACTCTGAGCGTGCCGGCCCTGCGCTGCATACTGGGCCGGATGGGTCTGCTGGAGATCGCTGACGAAGACTGCGAGGGGTCATGACCGAGCTCCCGACGCCGGTTGCAACACTTCGCCGTATCGGTATGGCGTCACGGTTGACCCGTTCTATTGACCAGACTTTTACTGCGGCACATTCGAAAAGAGGCTGATCATGGTACAACCCTTGAATCGTGAGAATGGCGGCTGGGACATCGCCCGCTCCTGGCTTCTGGCCCTGGAAGAGACGGCCCGGGATTTCCACGGCACCCTGCCCCGTGCCTTCTGCGAGCGCGGCTACGAGCACGCCACGGCGCGCTGGTTCGGGTTCCTGGAGGAGCAGTACGGAATCACGGTGCCCAAAGCCGACTCGGTGAAAGAGGCGGTTGAGAACCACATCGAGGTCGGGGTCCGGTCGGGGTTGTTCCGCGACGCCTCGCAGTTCGAGCTCACCCAGGTCAACCCCCACCGGCTCGAGCTCAGGATCGTCGACTGCCCCTACCGCGGCCCGTGCGAGACCCTGCTCGAAAGCGGATTCACCATCCGCGACCTGACCTGCGCCCGCATCGGTTGCTTCCGCGCATCGGCCGATATCCTGTCCGGCGTCCAGTGCAAGTACGAGGTCACCGGTTTCCGCCCGGACGGCATCTGCGAGGGAAACATCGAGCACCGTTGAGAGGAAGGCCATGACTGGTTTGCAGGAAAGTGCGTTAGGTCTGATCGAGCAGCTCGGCGCCGACGACGACTGGCGAACCCGGCGCCAGGCCGCCCTTCGCCTGGCCCGCGTGGGACGGGACAACCGAGTGCTCGCCGCCCTCACTGCCGCCCTTGACGACCGCGACCCCGATGTCCGCCACGCCGCGGTCATCGCCCTGGGGGAGGTTGGAGATCCGCAGGCCGTCGAGGTGCTGTGCCGGCCGAAGTTGCTGGGGGACCCCTCGGCCACGATCCGCTGGGCGACGGTCACCGCCATCGGTCGTCTCGGCGACCTGAGCGTTGTCAACGTATTGTCGCGAGCCCTCGAGGACCCCGACTGGGTGGTTCACAATCAGGCCTTGCTGGCGATTTCTGACTTTATCCGACGCATCCCCGACACTGTCGACGGCGATCAGATCAAGAGCCTCATGCGACTCCTGTCCATTCCCGACAGCGAGGTCCGCAGCCTCGTAGTCGATGCGCTTTCGCGCCGCTCCACTCGCGGCCTCGACGAAATGGTGGAGGCGATGAAGATGAAGAGCCGGGTGGTGCGAGCCGGGGTCGCTGAGGCCCTGGGACTGAGCCGCGACCCCCGGGCGGTGGGGTCGCTCATCGACGCCACCAACGACCCTGTCAGCGCGGTCCGGCGGGAGGCCGCCCGCGGCCTCGGCCGCCTCGGCGACAGCCTGGCGGTGGAACCGCTCATCGTTTTGCTGGGAGACAGCGACCGGGCCACCACCGCCGCCGCGGTCCAGGCCCTCGTGACCTTTGGCGACGCGGCAGTGGATGCGGTCTGTACCGCCCTCAAACGCACCGTGCCCAAGCTCCACCGCCGCAATGCGATCCTCGTTCTCGGCGGAATCCGCGCCTTGAGGGCGATCGTGCCTCTTCTCAATAGCCTCTCCAGCACCTACTACGTCGTGCGCCAGGCTGCCATCACCGCCCTGTCCAGCTACGGCGAAGAGGTGGTTGACGACCTGATCGACATGGTGCACGTGTCCCCTGTGCCACTCGAGCCGCTTCTCCGCGACGCCCTCGAGCAGTCGAACAAACGCCTTCGCCTGCGAGCGATCCGTGCCCTCGGCGAGCTCAAGAACGCTGCCGCGGTCAAACCTATCCGAGCCCTGATGAAAGACCCCGACCGAGATATCATCGAGACCACGCAGGCCTCAATGTCCAAGATCGGGCTTGCGGCATGGGCCCGCTACGGCGCGGTTATCGCGTTGGGCAACATCGGCGGCCCCAAAACCGTGCCGGCCCTGATTCTTGCCCTCGGGGACCACAGCGAGTATGTACGCCTGGAGGCTGCACGGGGGCTGGCCAAGCTTGCCGACCCGGTCTCTATCGCACCCCTCATCGACACCCTGGAGAGTGACGAGGACGCTGCAGTGCGGCGGGAAGCCGCCTTTGCCCTGCGAATCCTGGGAGAACAGAGCCCAGTGGTTGCCCACGCCTTTCGCCAGGCTCTACAGGACGAGTCCTGGGAGGTCCGGGTCGAGGCCGCCCGTGCCCTGGGCCGGATCGACGACGAGGCCTCCGTTGATTCGCTGGTGGCGGCCCTCGTGGACAGCTCCTACACGGTCACGACCTCGGCCGAGCACGCCCTGGCCAACCTCGGCAGGATTGCCCTGCCGCGTCTACTGGAGGTCAGCGGCGGCCCCGCCTCCCCGGCCCTGGAACCGGCCTTGAGCGCTCTGGCCGAACTCCTCGGCGAAGAGCGTGGCATCGGGGTCGAAGCCCTGGCCGACAAACCTCAGGCCGAGCGCCGAGCCGCGTTGGAAAAGCTGGCCGGCGGCGCCTAACCCGCATCAAACCAAGGCACCTGAGTCAGGCTGATCGTGATTGGCGATCAAGAGGCCATATAGGGCATTCGAACCGCAAAGACGCAAAGAGCGCAAAGGCGACGCGAAGAATTCATTCGACTTCCTCGGCTCTGCAATCGGCTCAGGCGATGGAGATGCCACTCAAAAGGACTCCTTCGCGTGCCTTTCTTCGCGCCCTTCGCGTCTTCGCGGTTCAACTGCCCTATATTGCTATTCGGCTACCATCCACGTTCAACCCGACTCGGGTAGCGCGCATTGGCTCGCATCATCTGGCTCGCCGTCGACGTCGCTGCCGAGGAGACGGGGGCGCCTTTTGCGCCACGTAAACCGCGTGGTGCGGGCCGCCCTTGCCGTGACGGGTGCGCTCGAAGCTGAAGCCAACGACCTCGAGGCGATCCTCAAAACGACGATCCGGGTGCTCCGTCCACACCGCGAGCACACCTGCGTCGTCAAGGGCAAGGCGGGTCGTCTCGAGAGCTCGGCGGCCGTAGAACGGGTGGTCCGGTTCACTGTTGGCGTCGTGGGTGCCTTGATACAGGTCGAGCACGATCGCGTCGAACTTCGGACCTTTGCGGGCAGCGGCGCCGATCAGCTTCGCTACGTCGATCACCTGGAGGTCCACACGCAAGTCGGCCACCGCAAAGTCGGTCAGGTCAGCGAGCGGTCCCCGACACCACTCGACCACTACCGGGTTGAGCTCGGCGACGGTGACCCTGGCGCCACCCGGAAGGCCATCGAGCACCGCACGCAGGGTGATACCCATGCCGAGACCGGAGACCAGCACTCGCGGGGCCCGACCGAGGCCGAGCGCCGCACACGCGTTGCGCCCCAGGGCGATCTCGCTCAAATTCCAGCGACTGTTCATCAGCACGTAATCCGTCATGTTGATGATGAACTCGTCGCCCTGCCGCATCAGGGTCATCGGCCCTTCGTCGGTATCGGCGCTCGCGATGGTCGTCCATGGTCGAGGCATCGGGGTTGTTGTATCGCAAACCTCGCGAAAACGCGAGGTGATACTGTTGGGGAGCGACAAATCGTCACAAAACGAGGAGGGGAAAATGCAACAGATCATGAATTCATTTGTGGAGTTCGCCGTCAACAGGGGTCCATCGATATTGATCGCAGTCGCGATTCTAATCGTCGGGTGGATCGTCGCCCTGGTCATAGCTTTGATCGTTCGGCGGCTGATGAACCGCACCGAGCTCGACAACAAGCTCGTCGCATGGCTCGTCGGTAAGAAGAAGGCCGACGATCTCGCGATCGAAAAGTGGGTCTCAAGAGGCGTCTTCTGGATCTTGATGATCTTTGTCCTGGTGGCCTTCTTCGAGGCACTCGGCATGCGGGTCATCACCGAACCCCTGAGCCGATTGCTCATCCGCATCTTCGAGTACATCCCCAATCTCATCGGTCCTGCCCTGCTGATCTTGGTGGCCTGGATCGTGGCTACTGGTCTGCGCTTTCTGGTGCGGAGGGTGCTCGATGCTTCCAAGCTCGACGAGAAGATCAGCGACCAGGCGGGACTTAAGGAAGGCAAAGCGATGCCGCTGTCGGCGACCCTCGGCGACGCCATCTACTGGCTGGTATTCCTGCTCTTCCTTCCAGCGGTGCTCGGCGCCCTTAATCTGCAGGGCTTGCTCGAGCCGGTGCAGGGCATGATTGACAAGATCCTCGCCTTCTTGCCCAACCTGTTTGCGGCCGGCCTCATCCTCGCCGTCGGTTGGTTGCTCGCCCGCATCGTGCAACGCATCGTCAGCAACCTGCTCGCTGCGGCCGGCGCGGATCGGCTGTCGGAGCAGGTCGGCCTCGAGAAGGCGCTCGGTGAGCAGAAGCTCAGCGGTCTGGTCGGGCTGGTGCTCTATATCCTGATCTTGATCCCGGTGCTGGTCGCCTCGCTCAACGCCCTCGCGCTCGACGCCATCACCCGCCCGGCAAGCGAGATGCTCAACACATTCCTGACAGCCTTGCCTTTGGTATTTGCCGCCGCACTCGTGCTCCTGATTGCCTTTCTGGTCGGCCGGGTGGTCTCGGGCCTGGTTGCCAACTTGCTCGCCGGCGTCGGCTTCGACACCGTGCTCGTTCGCCTCGGAGTCGGCGGAGAGCCCGAGGAGGGGCAACGCACGCCGGCCGAGATCGCCGGCTCGCTGGTGATGGTGGCGATCATGCTCTTCGCCACCATCGAGGCAGTAGACCTGCTCGGCTTCCTCGTGCTCGCCGAGCTGGTTGCCCAGTTCATGGTCTTCGCCGGCCACGTTCTACTCGGCCTGGTGATCTTCGGCATCGGCCTCTTCCTGAGCAATCTCGCAAGCCGCACGGTGGAGGCCTCGAGCGCCGCCCAGGCGCCGCTGCTTGCCCTCGCCGCGCGCGTATCGATCCTCGTCCTGGCCGGCGCCATGGCCCTGCGCCAGATGGGCCTCGCCAACGAGATCATCACCCTGGCATTCGGACTGTTGCTCGGCTCGATCGCCGTCGCCGCGGCCGTGGCATTCGGCATTGGTGGCCGCGAACTGGCGGCGGACGCCCTGAAGTCCTGGACCTCGAAACTCGAGGCCGAAGGAGGTTCGAAGTAGAGGCGCCCACGACAATCGCACTCGAAAGAACCGACGGCGAACGATCGCACCAGCAACCGGTGTAGGATGTTGCGGACAAGGAGGAGAGATGAGCGATGAACAGAAATCATCGGTCTCCCGGCGCAATTTCCTCAAGATAGCTGGGCTTGCTGGAGCCGGAGCGCAGGCTGGGGGATTGATCGCCGCCGGGGTCGCCACCGGCAAGGACCCGGAGAGCTACACGGGGTGGGAGTCCTTCAACCCCAGCACCCAGTTCTTCAATCGGGAACCCTTCGAGTTCGACGGTCCGGCACACCTGCCCGTCGGCGAGGTGCGGCGCCCGAGCCACCTCACCGACTTCGTCTTCGGCCGCGTGAGGACCTTTCAACGGGCCTTCATGGAGAATCCGGGCTGGACCCTCGAAGACCCGGTCGAGGACCTCGGCCTGAGGCCCGAGTTGGTGGAGTTCTACAAGAAGTTCCCGGAACGTCTCGAGTGGGACTTCAGGACCTTCAGCGAAACCGTGCCCACCAGCCGAGAGGACCGCAAGAAGTACGGCAACTACTTCAAGCTGGCCGATATCTACAGCTCGGGCTTTACCGCCCACGGCATGCATCTTCCCTATCCGGAATCGGCTCCTGAAGAGTCCGACTTCGCGATCACTTTCGGTGAGCGCTCGAGGCCGCTCGGTGAAGCTCTGCCCTTCAAGAGCCCTGAGCTGGCGGCTGAGTTCTTCAAGCAGCTGGCCCATCGCTACGGCGCGACGTTGGTAGGCATCACCAGGATGAACCCGGCATTCCTCTACTCCGAGGGTTGGCGCGGCTGTCCGGAGGACTACGACTTCAGCACCATGCCGGAGCACTGGCAGTTCGCGATCGTCATCGGTGTGCCCATGGAGTGGGACGTCATCCTGGCCAGTCCTCAATTTTCGACCTCCTACGACGCTTACGACCGGGTCTCAACGGCTGCGGTCCGTCTGGAGGGCGCGCTCAAGGCCGCCGGCTATGCCGCACGCACCCACTCCCCGATGACCGACTACGACCTCATCGTGCCGCCCCTTGCGGTGGAGGCCGGTCTCGGCGAGATCGGGCGCACCGGTTACTGCATTACTCCCGAGCTCGGTGGCAACTGCCGAATGGCCGTAGTGACCACCAACCTGCCACTGGCCACCGACAAGCCGATCAAGTTCGGAGTCGCCGAGTTCTGCAGCAAGTGCAAGCTGTGCGCCGAGTCCTGTCCCTCCGGCGCCATGTCCAAGGCCGACAGCCCGGACGGCATGGTGATCCGAGGCTACGAGCACTGGTACATCAACAACGGCGCCTGCTACAACTACTGGCGAGAGTCGATGGGCCCATTGGGGTGCCGCCAGTGTGTTGCGGTGTGTCCCTACAGCCGCAAGGACAACTGGATGCACGACGTAGCCCGCAGCCTCGACCCGCGTGACCCGACCGGCGCCGTGAGCAGTGGGTTGCTGTGGATGCAGAAGAACCTCTTCCCCTACCCCGATGCCTCCGAGTACCGCCGCCCGCCAACGGGCCGGTTCGCGAGCTTCCGCCAACCGCCGTTCTTCATGGAGACCGAACGATACCTGGACATCGACATCGTCAAGCCCACGGGAGGTTGAGATGCACATGACGGGCGGTTTATTCTGGTTCAGCATGGGCATAGTCTTCGTCCTGGTGGCCACCGGCTTCAAGGTATTTGCCGCCGATCGCGGCTGGCGCATCACATGGTGGAAAGGTCTGCTTGCCACCCTCTGGTACGCAATCTTCAGTCTGAGCTTCTACGCCTGGGGCACGCTCATCGGTGAAGGCGAAAACAGCGCCGGCCTCAAGCTCTTTTCGATCGGGATTTTTGTCAGCATCGTCTTCGCAGTCGGCCTCGTTCGACTTTTTGCGCAGAGCGGTCGCGCCACAGACGCTGCGGCTCAGGGCAACGAGGCGCCCGTCACCGACGCGTGAAGGACGAACAGGCGACCATTGTGCCGGTCAGAGCTCATCAGCAGCCGGCGTCTTCCCGTTGTGGCTCTCGCCGGACGGAGAAGATTCTTGTCCTGCTCACCCTGTCACTGATCGCCGGAGCGTGGTTTGGGTCGTCGATTCGCTCTGAGGCCGATGTCATACCGTTCGTGCAACAGGCCTTCCCCGGCAACGGAGTCGTCACCAAGCAGGACGATGGCCTGTACGCCGTATGGACGGACGCGTCCGAGGCGGATCTCATGGGCTACGTCGCCATCGGCTCGGCGGATGGCTACGGCGGTCCCCTAAAAGTTGCGGTTGCGGTTGACATCAACGGCCAGATCGTCGGTGCCGTCATCATCAGTCAGAAAGAAACTCCTGCCTGGATTGAACGGGTTATCACGAGCGACCTGATGGGCAGTCTGATCGGCAAACGCACCTCGGATGCCTTCGAAATCGGCAACGACGTGGACGGGGTGACCGGGGCGACGTACTCGGCCCGAGGACTGGCAGGGTCGGTGCTTGACGGCAGCCGGCTCGCGGCCAACCGGCTCGGCCTTCCGGTGAACCCACCTCAGCGGCCCGAGGTGGTCTTCGGTATTCCTGAGGTCGTATTGCTGTTGCTCTTCGCGATCGGTTACATCGCCCACCAGGGCTCGTTCCGCTTCAAGAAGCAGGCGCGCTGGGGATCGATGCTGGTGGGCCTGGTGGTGCTCGGATTCATCTACAACAGCCCCGTGACCTTGGCCTACATCACCAAGCTGACCCTCGGTTACTGGCCCCAGTGGCAGACAAATCTCTACTGGTACTTCCTCATCGGTGGGTTGTTTTTCGTCGTCACCATCGATGGCAAGAACCCCTACTGTCAGTGGTTCTGCCCGTTCGGTGCGGCGCAGGAGTGCATGGGGGTGATCGGCGGCGCCAAGGGACGCACGACCGACCGCTTCGCAGGAATCCTGAAGTGGATGCAGCGACTGCTTGCCTTGACCGCCGTGCTCCTGGGGATCTGGTTCCGGAGCCCGGGTCTGGCGAGCTACGAGCTGTTTGGCACCCTGTTCGAGCTGCTCGGGTCCTGGACCCAGTTCATTGCCCTGGGCCTGGTGCTGGTCGCCGCGATGTTCATCAAACGCCCATGGTGCAACTTCCTGTGCCCGATTCGCCCAGTAACCGACCTCATCAGCAGCATCAGACAGATCGTGAGGGAGCAATGGCGAAAGATCGTGAACAGAGCAAAACTCGCCTGAGCGACTGGCTCATCCTCGCCTTCGTGGTGGTGGTGATGACCTTGCTGGTGATCGAGTTCGGATCGTCGGTCCGGGTCGTGATTCAGAACTCGTAGCTCACCCCGAACGAAGGAATAATGGGCAACCAGTGCTCGGTGGGAAAGGTCACCGCAGTGCCCGTTTCTGGGTCGTAGTGGTACCAGGGGTCGGAGATTTCGATCCCTGCCTCGTTCTCCCGGTTTGTCAGGTTCTGAACGTCGATGAAGAAGGTCAGCTGCCCCCGCTTGCCGACGCGAGAGGTGCGACTGGCGCGCACATCGATCCTGTAGTAGTCGCTCAGACGCTCCTGGTAGAAAGGCCCGACGTCGTATGACAGCAGCTGCTCGCCGTCCGGCCCTGCCACCAGGTATGCCTGCACGGCGGTCGTCGGCCAACCGGTGTGGTAGGCGAAGACCCCAGTGAGGCTCCACTTGGGACCTGGACGCCAGCTGGCGCTTGCGGTGAAGGCGTGCGGTTGGTCCACGAAACGGGGTGTGTCGACACCGTTGATCCTGTCCTCGATCGAGGAGTAGGCATAGCTGACCCACCAGTCGAAGGACCCGCCTCCGCGGCGCGCGAGGTAGAGCTCGACGCCATGCGCGCTCGCCGACTCCGGCGCGATTTTCGCCAGATCGATAGAAATCTCGGGCACCGGACTGAAGACGCTGAAAATGGTCTCCCATCGCGGGTGGGGATCAGAGACCTCTCGGAGGTATGCATCGACCCGCAGAATGTGGTGGGAGCCGAGATCGGTCTCGTAACCCGCGGTGAACTGCTCGGCGCGCTGGGCGGGCAGGAACTCGGTCTCGCCGTATTGCACTCGAAGCTCGTAAGGACGTTGCGACTGGTAAAAGTGGCCCCAACCGAAGCGCAACACCCCGACCTTGGGGGCGTCGTAGACCAGGTTCAGGCGCGGGCTCACGTTGTTGTCGTCGGTCAAGGTCTGCCTGTCGTAGCGAAGCCCGAGTTCACCCGTAAAGCGTTTCCCGAGCCGCACGCGGTCGGTGACGAAGACCGAGTACTGCTCACCCTGGTATTGGTCGTGGAAGGAGTTGAGTCGCTCGCCCGGGTAGAACCGGGGGTCGTTGATGGGGTCCTGGACCACGGCGGCCATCTCGTAGTCGTAAGGAACATCGTAGCTGCGCACGTCGAAGCCCCACCTCAGGTACTGATTGCCGGGAAGCTCGTGCTCCCACTCCTGGCGCAGGCCGAAGAACTGATCCTCTCGAATGTCGAGCAGGTCGAAACGTTCGTCGGACTCCGCGTCGATC
This sequence comes from uncultured Thermoanaerobaculia bacterium, assembly GCA_964497785.1. Lineage (GTDB taxonomy): Bacteria > Acidobacteriota > Thermoanaerobaculia > Thermoanaerobaculales > Sulfomarinibacteraceae > CAZCEX01. The sequence continues at coordinate 12,548 of CAZCEX010000023.1, forward strand.
CAGAGGAAGTCGCGATCGACGGTGATGTTGCCGCCGTACAGCCCACTGTTGACGAAGGTCTTCGTGCCCACGACGGCCTGATGAGAAAGCCACAGGTAGGAGCTCGTGTAGCCGGACTGGACATCGGCGAAACCATCCTCGTCGTCTTCGTCAAAGAGCAGGTCGTCGTCGGCAAACAGGAAAGTCAGGGACAGGTTGTGATTGGCATTCGGCGAGTAACCGAGCTTCGCAAAAGCATCCCAGTACCGGGGGTCCGGTGGGTCGCTGCCATCTTCGTCGTCGCCGGCAGCCTTGAGGATGAAGTCCAGGTATCCCCGACGAGCCGAGGCCAGCCAGCTGCCTTTGCCGTTCGCAAAAAGACCGGCGGTATTCACCCAGGCGGTCGTCAAGCTGATGCCGATACCGAAACGCGTGGTCTTGGGAGCGCTTGTGGCCATATCGAGCACCCCGGACATTCGATCGCCGTACTCGGCCGTGAAGCCGCCGGGCGTGAGCTCCAACCCACCGATCATCTCCGGGTCGAGGATGCTGAATACGCTCTCGAAGTCCTTGAGGTGGAAAGGCTCCATCAGCTCCTGGCCGTCGAGCTTGACCAGGGTCTCGTCGTAGAGTCCGCCACGGATTGAAAACCGGGCGGAGATGTCTCCGCCCGACGTCCCGGGAAGCACCCGAATGGCACGGTACAGGTCATCGCCGAAGTGGGGCAGCTCTTTGATCTGCTTGCGGTCCAGGGCCACGGCAGCGGCAGGCGCCTCCCTGAGCAACGACGCCTTGGCCGTGACCACGATCTCCTTGACCGGGATCGGCAGGGCGACGAGCTGGAAGTGGACCTCGACCGTTTCTCCCTCAGCCACAGCCACCGGGTTCACGACCTCTCCGGTGTAGCCGATACAGCTCGCTTCGAGGCGGTGTGGGCCCGCCGGAACCTCGTGCATCTGGTAGCGACCATCTGCATCGGTCCCGACCACGATCCGGTCCTCGCCGAGCCTGATGGTGGCGTTCGCGACCGGCCCACCCTGCTCGTCCACCACTCGGCCTTTGATCGAACCAAAAGCCGATACCACATCCTCATCGGCGAAAGACTGCCCGGCCGGAACGATCAGAAGCAGGCAGAACGAAAGGATCGTGAACGCAACACCGTGGCGCGTATTTCGAGACAACATCTCATTCTCCCCGGTAGCCGTCGAGATTCTTCCGTTGAATATACGAAATATTGAGCGAACGTTTCTTCGCCGGTGCATGGAGGTCTTTGGAGGCAAATTGGAAGCGTGACGTGGGTGGAGGTGATATAGGGCATTGAAACGCAGAGGCGCAAAGGCGCAGAGGGGCGCAGGGAAGAAAGCACAGGAGGGCGTATTGAACAGGAGAAAGCAGAGACAACAGAGGGAGGTGTGCTCTTCTCTGTTTCCTCTGTTACCTCCTGTTCAAATCCTCGCCCCGCCTGTACGACGCTCTCCCAGAAGCACCAGAAGCCGGCGACAGACAAAGAACCCTCCCTCACCTTCCGTCCCTCTGCGTTCTCTGCGCTCTCCTGTAAAAACCTGCCCTAAAAGACATCCAGGTCATCGGCGTAGACCACCTCGCCGTCGAAGTGCTGCCGGACCTCGGCTAGGACCTCCTCTGGCGTTGCGCCCCAGAGCAGCTGGTGATAGAGCACCAGCAGCTTGGGCTTTGCCCGCGCGGCGAGCTTGCCGAGTTCGACACCGGACGTGTGGGCCGCCTTGTGGTAGGCCTGCCACTCGGGCGCGCGGCGGTCGAAGCCGGACTTGGCGTAGACCTCGTGCACGAGCACGTCGCAGCCGTCGCAGGCCTCGACCACGGCGTCAGTCGGCATGGTGTCACCAGAGATTACTATGGACCGGTCCCCGGTCTCGAATCGATATGCGAAGGCATGCTCCCACTCTCCGTGCTGCACTGGAAAGGCGGTCACTACAACGTTCTCGTCCTCGTAGATCGTGCCCGGTTCGATCTCATGAACATTGACCTGGATGCCGGGGGAGTTCTGCGGCTGGCGTCCGTGCATTCGCAGGTCGATGTCCTCGACATAGGCCGCAAGGACGTGCTCGGTCATCGCGGCGAGGCCGGGCGGCCCCCATGCCTCCAGGGGTTCATCCCTGCCCAATACCCAGGGAGTGAGGATGAAGTCGGCCAAACCCGCGGTGTGATCGGAATGTAGATGGGTGACGAAAAGCCTGGACAAGATCTCGACCTGCAAGGCATCAACGCCGGACTCCTGTGCCGCCGTCACCTGCCTCACCACGCCCGGACCGCAATCCACGATGTAGGGCCGGCCGCCGGCCACCACAGCAACTGCCGCCCCCGACCTGTCGGGCTCCGCATTGGGCGTTCCGGTGCCCAGCATGACCACCAGGGTGCCACCAGGACTGGGCTGCGGCGCAGTGCTCGCGCAGGAGGCGACGAAGACGACGGTGAACAGGAGGAGGAGTTCGGGGTGCTTCATTTGAGAGGTTCTCAGAGTACACGATGTTCTGTCGTCGAATAACGGCAGAGGCAGCGATGTCGATCAGAAAACCAATGAAAGCGCCTTCCGGCGGGGCGTGCCGGGCACAAAAATGTGCCGAAGCGACTCCCACCATGCGGTAGCCTACCGCACATTTCTTCGTGCCGGGCAACCCACGGGGAGCGTTATTCGGCCGTGATCTCAACCTCAGAGGTAGGCCGCCGCTCGCTTGAACAGCGTGGTCGCAGTCGATCCATCCTTCTCCTCGCGACCGCGCTGCTCAGGCGACGCTGGGATGACCGCCCTGCGGCATCCCAGAAGGCCGGGGCTGGGCCGTGTGCGCGTTGCGGCTACGAGGCCTTCCGATACGTGACTCTTTCCCGGATTCTCTGCCGCTTCTGGGCTGCGCCCAGCTCGTCGCATCGCTGTCGCGCAGCTCCTCGGCGCTCGGGCTTCGTTGCCGCCACGGGGTGTTCTCCCATCGCGCACCCCGTGGATTGCCGGAGGCTCCTTCTCGTTCTCCGCAACGGCAACGAAACCGTTCAGAGAACCAATGAAGGCGCTTCCGGCGGAACGTGCGGGGTGCGTCATTGTGCCGGAACATCCTTACAGCATTCAAACACCCCCAGCACAATGACGTCACCGGGCAATTCACGGGAAACGCGTTGCGACCGTGGTGTCCAGCCCGCGAAGGAGGCCGCCGCTCGCTTGAGCAGCGTGGTCGCAGCCGATTCGGTCCTATTTATTCGCGACCACGCTGCTCATGCGACGCTGGGATGGCCGTCCTACGGCATCCCAGAAGGCCGAGGCTGCGAACGAGGCCAGCCAGCCCAAATCCCCCCTGACATCGTTATCATTCCGATAGCGGGAAACGGCGCTGGAGAGCCAGAATAGGAAGGAGCAACCGCGTGCAGCTCGAAACCATCGACTGGATCGTGATCGTGCTCTGCCTCGGAGCGGCCTTTGCGCCCGCGGCCTATTTCGCCCGCCGAGCAGGCAAAGGCACGACCGAGTTCTTCGCTTCAGGCCGTGCGGCGCCGTGGTGGTTGATCGGCACCTCGATGGTGGCGACAACCTTTTCGACGGACACGCCAAACCTGGTGACGGATTTCGTGCGCACCAACGGTGTGTCCCAGAACTGGGCCTGGTGGGCATTCCTGCTCACCGGGATGATGACGGTTTTTTTCTATGCTCGGATGTGGCGGAGATCTGGAGTGCTCACCGATCTCGAGTTCTACGAACTGCGCTATTCGGGTCGTTCGGCGGCTTTCGTGCGCGGCTTCCGCGCCGTCTACCTGGGACTCTTTTTCAACTGCGCGATCATGGCGACGGTGACCCTGGCGGCGGCCAAGATCGCCAACGTCATGCTCGGCTGGAGCCGCTGGCAAACTGTGATCATCTGCGGCGCCATCTGCATCATCTTCTCGGCCTTATCGGGCCTGTGGGGTGTGCTCGCGTCCGACATCATTCAGTTCGTGATCGCCATGGTCGGCGTGCTGGCCGCGGCCTGGGTAGCCCTGTCGCAACCCCAGGTCGGCGGACTCTCGGGTCTGCTCGAACGGGTCGATCCAGCCACTCTGCGCATTTTGCCCGACTTCTCCGACTGGGGGCTCACCCTGTCGGTGCTGGTCGTGCCCTTGACCATCCAGTGGTGGTCGGTGTGGTACCCGGGCGCCGAACCGGGCGGCGGCTCCTACATCGCCCAACGCATACTGGCCGCCAAGGACGAGAAGCACGCGATGGCCGCCACCTTGTGGTTCAACATCGCCCACTACGCCTTGCGGCCGTGGCCGTGGATCATCGTCGCCCTGTGCTCGCTGCTGGTCTTCCCGACGCTCGGCGATTTGCAGACGGCCCTGCCTCATGTCTCAGAAGACCTCATCGGCAACGACATGGCCTACCCCGCCATGCTCACCCTCCTGCCCGCCGGGCTGCTCGGCCTGCTCATCGCCTCCCTGCTCTCAGCCTACGTCTCGACGATGTCGACTCACCTCAACTGGGGCTCCTCCTACCTGGTGCACGACCTCTATCGGCGATTCTTGCGCCCTGACTCGTCAGAACACCACCTCGTATGGGTTTCACGAGTCGTCACCGCAGCGCTGATGGTGATCTCCGGCCTGACGATGTTCCTCTTGTCAACCGCCGGCGAGGCCTTTCAGCTCTTGCTTTCGATCGGCGCCGGCACCGGCCTGCTCTACCTCCTGCGCTGGTTCTGGTGGCGCATCAACGCCTGGAGCGAGATCGCCGCCATGGCGTCGTCCTTCGCCATCGCCATGGGGCTCTTCATCGCCCGCAAGGGTGGCCTGGAGATGTCGAGCCACATCGCCCTGGTGCTGTCGGTCGCCCTGACGACCGCAATCTGGGTCCTGGTCACATTCTTGACTCCACCATCCGACACCAAAACCCTGCAGCATTTCTACCGCGTTGTACGGCCCGCCGGCCGCGGCTGGCGCCGCATCGTCGGCGACGACGTAGCCGGCCCGACCGACAGCCTTTCACTTGCTTTCGCAGGCTGGGTGTCGGGTTGCACCTTCGTATACTCCGCTCTCTTCGGCACCGGCGCTCTACTCTACGGCGAGCACCGACAGGGCATCGTCTGTGTTGTGGTCGCCGCCGTCTCCGGCATCACACTCGCCTGGGTCGTGAGCACGATTTGGCAAACGGATGAGGACAACCCAGTTGGAGACTAAGTATGTCGATATCACCTTTCTTCGTCATCTTAAGCCTGGTCGTATGCTTCGCCGGGTGCGGCGCGCCAGACAGGCCTGAGGCCGGCCGGTCTATGTCCTCCTATCCCGGAGTCCACCCCGAGTCCTAGCCGCAGCTCGAGAGCCCCGTTGCCACCGACCCCTATTTGCAATTCGCGGCATTTCATGAGACACTCTCGCAGCTATCCGGTCAACCAACCGTGACAACAGTTGGTCTTCCGCAAGAACACATCAACCCGCAAGGTCCTCCCGGACCTGGACGGCAGCCTCACCGGCAAGTCTCCCGTTTTTACAATCAGCCGGAAATCGTTTCGTGACGCACCACGCAATCAGTATTCGTGCGTCTACAGAAAGTAGTTATTTCCATGAAGTTCACTGATCTTGAGCTCGATCCCGCCCTGCAACGCGGCGTCGCCGACATGGGTTTCGAAGAACCCACCCCCATCCAGGAAAAGGCCATTCCACCGGCGCTCGCAGATCGCGATCTTCTCGGATGCGCCATGACCGGCAGCGGCAAGACCGCGGCCTTCGTACTGCCGATC
>CAZCEX010000024.1:0-17176 GCA_964497785.1 uncultured Thermoanaerobaculia bacterium
CGGGCGTCCTCGCCCGCGAGGTTTTCCCCATCCCACCTGTCACAGACGCTTTGCCGGAAGCGGTGTCATATCCTGCCTCTCCTTTTCGTGCTTTTTCGTGCCTTTTTGTGGCTATTTGCCTTGCGTTAACGCACGACCACATCCCACACACTCGTATTCCCCGACTCGAAGCCATCGCTGAAGATCTCGCCACCACAGCCCCTGATCATGAAGTCGGTGACGTTGGTCGGCTCGATCGAGACACACGCTGTGGATCCAGCTGAAAAGGAAGCAGACCACAGCTTGACGACGTTGGTCGTCGCCATAGTGAAGGGACCGAAGGAACTCCACACCACCCCCCTACTCCCACTCATTGGTTCCGTTTTTCCATGTATCCGTGTCCAAGAGGTACCATGAGGATTGCAGCAGCCATGAGCGACTCCGTTTCTCCCCCGCCCGCCGCAGCGCCCCGGGCCGAACGATCCGACCGACAGCTGCTGGCGGCGTTCGCCGCCGGCGACCGTTCGGCGGCCGATACCCTGGTGAACCGTACCTACCGTCAGACGTGGGCAGCGCTCTTTCGCCTCACCGGCGGCGACGCAGAGCTGGCCGCCGACCTCACGCAGGACACCTACCGCAAGGCATGGGCTGCGTTGAAGTCGTTTGACGGCCGAGCTCGGTTTTCGACCTGGCTCTATCGGATCGCCTATACGACCTTCCTCAACCACGTTCGCCGTCCCCGGCGGGTGATACCGATGGAGGAAGGCGTGGCCGAACGGGCGCGGAATGAGAGCGAAAACCCCGAGCAAGCGGCCTCTCGGTCGCAAAGCGGAGAACAACTTCGACGGGCGGTCATCGACCTTCCGAACCCGCTTCGAGAAACGGTCACCGCCCGATTCTGGGGCGAGGTCCCGGTGCGTGAGCTGGCCGCCGCAGACGGCATTTCGGAGGTCGCTGTACGAAAAAGGCTGCGTAAGGCACTGTCGATCCTCAGGCAGACCATGGAGGTGGCATCATGACCGAGCGCGAAATCATCCGCCGGTTGCAGGAGAAGCCCGTTCCGCCCCCACCCGAGGACCTGGCGGCACGGATCATCAACGACATCCCCAACGAGATCGAGATCCACCCGAATCTCGAAGAGGTGGAACCCGGACGGCGTTTCATCCACCGCCGTCCCGTCTGGCTGGCTGCAGCAGCAGCGGCAGCCGTGGCGCTCACGGCCGGCGTGACCTGGGAGCTGCGTCACGAGCGACCGACCACAGCTGTTTTCTCGCAGTCCAAGGCAGCGGAGACTACCGACGAGAGGCGGCGCATCGAGAGCCCGCCACAGCCCGCGACCCAAGAGGAGCTCGCATTCGTCCCGGAGCCTGGTGCCGAACGAGACAAACCGGACCAGACCTGGTCTGTGCTCGGGGTTGCCGAGGACAGCGCACCTTCGAAAGAAGAGCAAGACGCACCAACCCCGGCCGAACCCGTTTCGAGCGGGGAGCTGAAGCGGCAGGTATCTGGACGAGAGAGTGATGCAGAGGTCCACCAGCCCGCACCGATATCTACCCCATCTCCGAAGAAGGTAGAAAAGTCGGTGGAAAAACTACCTCCCCGTCGGAAGGCTTTGGGCAAAGATATTCCACTAAAGGCCCCTGGTGTCTTCAATCGCTCGCTGGAAGGGGACGCAGGTGGTTCCGATAGATCAAAAAGCAGATCCGCTGCCCCGGCCCCCTCGGCCGGTGAGCGCGGGACAAGGCCGCAGCTTGCGGGTCTCGGGTCCGCGCGGCTGAGGTCGGCGGACAACGAACGTGAGGAGTCGATGAAGACCTCAGAGATGGAGTACAAAGTATTTACTGACGAGATGAGCGCCGTCTCCGCCAGTCCACCAATTGCTCCTCCTCCAGAGCCGATCGTAGTCAGATCCGATCCTCCGGTTGTCATCGCATCCACGCTTGAATACGTCGGTGACTTGGATCAGGAACTTGCCGCCGCATCTCCTTCGACAGGAGGCACTGCAGAACCCAACGACAAACCCTACGGCGACGTCTTCTTCGAGCACAGCGGCGTCAACCCGTTCGTCGACGCCGAGGATGACAGGCTCTCGACCTTCGGTCTCGACGTCGACACGGGGTCCTACACCGTGGCACGCCGCTACCTGCACGACGGCAACCTGCCGCCGCACGAGTCCATCCGGGTCGAGGAGTTCGTGAACTTCTTCGACTACGGCGACACCGCACCGCGGCGCGAGGACTTCCGCATGACGGTCGAAGGCGCCCCCTCGGCCTTCATGCGCGGCGAGCGCTACTACACCCTACGGCTGGCGGTGAAAGCACGTGAAGTCGATGCCGACGACCGGCCGCCAGCTGTGCTCGTCTTCTGCATCGACGTCTCCGGCTCGATGGCCCGCGAGAGCCGCCTCGAACTCGTCAAGAAGGCGCTTCATGAGCTGCTTCACAACCTGCGGCGAGACGACTACGTCGGCCTCGTAATCTACGGTTCGACGGGTGAGGTCCTGCTGCGACCGACGACCAACCACGACGAGATCCGCCGAGCCATTGACCGCCTGCGTTCGGGTGGCTCGACCAATGCCGAAGAAGGTCTCAGCCTGGCCTACGACCTGCTCGACGACGGTGAGACCGACGGTCGCATCCGGAGAGTCATCCTGTGTTCCGATGGGGTCGCCAACGTCGGTCGCACAGGGCCCGATTCGATCCTCGAGAGAATCCGTTCTGAAACCGGCGAGGGTATCGAGCTGACGACGGTCGGCTTCGGCATGGGCAACTACAACGATAGCTTAATGGAACAGCTCGCCGACGCCGGCGACGGCCGCTACGCCTACGTCGACGACATCACCGAAGCCCGCCGAATCTTCGTCGAAGAGCTCACCGGCACCCTCTTCACCCTCGGCCGCGAAGCCAAGGCCCAGGTCGAGTTCGACCCCGCTGTGGTCTCACGCTGGCGACTGCTCGGTTACGAAAACCGTGACATCGCCGACGATCGTTTCCGAGACCCAACCGTGGACGCCGGCGAGATCGGCGCCGGTCATACGGTGACGGCCCTTTATGAAGTCAAGCTGCAGGAGGACGTATCCCGTAGCGACACCGTTGCAACTCTGCGTTTCCGCTATCGGCCCACCGGTCGCAAGGATGCGGTGGAGATGGAGGAAAACCTGCGAGTGGGCAACCTGGCGAAGAGCTGGGAGAAGGCCTCGCCGTCGCTCAAGCTCGCCTCCCTCGTCGCCGAGTTCGCCGAGGTGCTCAAGGGCACCTACTGGGCGAAAGAAGGCAGCCTCGAGGAGGTTCTCCGTCGCTTACAGCTCCTCCAAGCTGATTTCGCAGGCGATGCGCGGGTCGCAGATCTCACCGGGCTAGTCGCCGAGGCTGTCAGGCTGCAACCTGGTTCTTAACCAACCGAAGGATTCCAGGATGAAAGGAGGGTCTCGAAAGACCCTCCTTTCATCCTGGAATCCTTCGGAATGAGATCAACTCGTCATTTTTTCGGAGGATCCTTGCCGACGACGCGCTTCATCAGCCGACCGCTTTCGAGTCTGGTGTCTGAGTCCACACCATTGAGCACTTCGAGCACCTCGAAGTCGATGGTCGACGGGTACTGCCGGTTGAACTCGTTGAGGGTCATCGATCGCGGCAGCCTGACGATATCGATTTTCTTGGGCTGTACGTCGAGAAAGCGACGAATCCTCAAGGTCTTGAAGGACAACAAGGATTGTTGCATCGTCCTCGAGTACGAGCCCCACTTCTCGGGCGCGGTGTAACAGATGAGGCGAAATACGAGGTCCTTGTGGGCTACGAACCCTACGCTCCCTTTGACCCCGGCCCGAGTCTGACCCGTCTGGGGATCGGTCTGCGGCGCCACCTTGAACTCGAAAAAGTCTTGCCGCAGACGCTGCCCTCGCTGAATCCCCTCCTGAGAGAAGAAAGCATTTGCAGCCTCCAGCGGGTTGTCACCCTGGGCAACCGTCAGCGCTACGACGCCATCCTCCTGCGGGCTGATGCCCGCGACGATGGCACGCTGATTGACGACCTTCCAGCCTTCGGGAAAGGTAAAATGGAACTCCATGTCGGGGTGATAAAAGACCGACCCGACTGCGTAGCCCTGACGGGGGTCTGTACCGAAAACAAGCCCGTCGAGCCTCTCGAGATAGGCCTCCCTGTTGACCGTGCCCTGTCGCTGATCCGGTGGAAGCATCGAAATCGCATCCTGGATGCGGTCGGCCCGTCTGTCGGGGTTGGGGTGGGTCGACTGCCACTCCGGCAATCGGGGCTGATCGTGCAAACTGCCCTGGCGGTCGAGCATGTCGAAGACGGACGGCATCTCGGTCGGGTCATAGCCCGCGCGCACGAGGTAACGCAAACCAAGGTCATCAGACTGTTTCTCGTCATCACGACCGAATTTCAGGAAGAGGACCCCGAGCCCGAGCTGGGCGAGGTCGGAGTACTTTCGAAACTCCTCGCTCGCCACCATGGCGATGCCGACGCCGAGCTGAGCGAGCTGAGCACGACTCATCTGCTCGACACTGTGGCGGGCGGTGACATGGCCAATCTCATGCCCGAGCACCGACACCAGCTGTGCCTCGGAGTCGAAAAAGGCGAGAATGCCGCGGGTCACGTAGATGTATCCACCAGGGAGGGCGAAGGCGTTGACCGTCGAGTCGTCGACGACGTGGAACTCCCACGGCAGGTCGGGGCGTTCCGACTGCGCCGCGAGACGACCGCCAAGCTCCTGCACATACCCCTGGAGCTCCTCGTCCGGGTAGAGACCGAGCTCTGCCTCGATACTCTTGTCGTACTCGCGCCCCATGGCGATTTCCTGCTGTTCGCCGATGAGCGAGAACTGACGCTGGCCCGTCGCCGGGTTGATAGAGCACGCTCCAGACACGGCGATCGCCGCCAGTGCCACCAGGCCGACCAGAAGTCGACCATGAGATCTGCCTGAGTGCAACAAACTTTCGACCATGGGAATCCCCTCCCTCGTTGACGCAGCACGGTACGCATCCACTTTACTCCGTCGAGAGGACCCGCTCCAAGTTCTGCCCATGAGAAAAAAAATTGTTTCTTCGCGTCCCTCGCGCCTTTGCGGTTCAAACTCACGCCGCCGCGGTGGACATCGACCTCATCTACGGAGACAACTTTGGTACGGCCTGGCTATCGCTTCGGCGGCTCGACCTGAATGACGACGTCGCCGACGCTGGGTCCCTTTTCCAGAAGGTGCTCTTTGACCGTGCGCGCGATCTCGAAACCTTCGGCCACCGTCAGGTCCCCATCCACCTCGAGGTGAAGATCAACTGCCAGCTTCGGACCCGAATATCGCGTTCGCAGGGCATGGGCCGCACGAACGCCGTCCACCTCGAGGGCCAGGCTGTCGAGACGCTCCTGAATCTCGGGCGGCGCCCCGGCATCGACCAGCTGCTGCAGAGCCGGGTGGAAGATCCCCCACGCTGCCTTGAGAATAAAGACGCAGATAGCGAGCACACCGACCCGATCCACCCAGGTCAGGTCAGGGAAGGCCATCTCGGTCGCCACCGCGAGCACCGCTGGAATGGAGGAGAAGGCGTCCGAACGATGGTGCCATGCATTGGCCACCAGGGCCGGCGAGTCCGCAAGCTCTCCCTGAACCCGAGTCCAGCGAAAGAGCCACTCCTTGACCACGACGGAGACAACGGCGGCAACCAGAGCAACGCTGGTGGTTGGCACGAGACGCGGCTCCTGGAAGTGGGTGATGGCACGCCAGCCCATCCCAATCCCTACCGCCGCAAGCGAGAATCCGATTCCGGCGGTGACCAGGGTCTCGATGCGCCGGTGACCGTGAGGGTGCTGCTCGTCCGGCGGCAGATCCCAGAAGTGGGTGCCGATGAGCAGGGCAAGGTCCGTCATGAGGTCCGAGACCGAGTGCACGCCATCTGCGATGACCGCAGCCGACCCGCCAACGATACCCGCTCCCACCTTGCCAACCGCAAGCACCACGTTGGCAACCAGTCCGACCCAGGTGGCCTGTCGGACCCGTTGAATAGACGACTCAGGGTTCACGCGAGACGCAGCAGCTCGGCAACTGTTTTTTCGATGCCCTCGGCAAGCTCGGACATGTTCTGAGCGAGCATGTAGGCAGGACTGGTGATCACCTTATGCTCTTCGTCGACCACGAACTCGGTCACCGGACAATTGATGTGTTTCGCGCCCATCTCTTCGATCGCCTCGGCCGTATCGAGATCCGACCCGATCGTCACCGCAAGCTTTTCCTCGCCGAGCACCTTGGCGAGCAGTGCCGGAGCGATGCAGATGGCAGCAACAGGCTTGTCCTGCTCGTGAACGCTTCTGACGAGCGCGGCCACGTCGGCATCTACGTCACATCCGGCGCCCTGGACAGCAAAGTTACAGAGGTTCTTCGCCGCACCGAAACCTCCGGGGAGGATGAGGGCATCGAGCTCATCCGCCGAGACCTCGGAAACGTCTCGGACTGCGCCCCGCGCAATTCGTGCGGACTCGACGAGCACGTTGCGGCTCTCGCCCTCCACGACCTCACCGGTGTTGTGGTTGACGACGTGCAGCTGCTCCCTGTCGGGAGCGCACAGAACCATCTCGGCGCCGCCTCGGTCGAGAGCCAGCATCGTCAACACCGATTCGTGGATCTCCGCACCGTCGTAAACACCACACCCGGACAGAATCACACCAACCTTCTTGCCCATTCAGGCCTCCCTTACTCCTTCTTGAGAACATTGTACCCCCGCTCGGAGTTCCTTTCGTTTTGGCCTCCGAAACGATCCACGGAATAGGTGGATTGTGAATGGACCAAACCGTGGGACTTCGAGATTGATACGCTGCGCGCATCTTGAAAGAACGAGTTACAGTATCTGCATGACGCGAGAGCATTGGTGGAATACCGATTTCGATTTGGCTCTGCAGCCGGGTTGGAGCCCCACGCTCGACCCCAATCTCGCCGGCCAGGTTCGCCAGCTCGAAATGCATGCCCTGCTAGCCGCCGAGCCCGAGGATACGATCCTCGTCACCGACCCCCTTCCCGAGGACTTCCTCGCTTACCTGCGCAATCGCGGTATCACGCCCCCACAGATCTCACGTTTGCCGGGAGTCCGCCCCGGCGCCTGCTTCTCCCCTTACGGTTGGAGTCCACAAGCCGTTGCCCTCCGGGGCCGATATGACAACCCAGTGTCCTACCCAAGGCTCGAGGTCGTGCGGCGGGTCAACGGCCGCCGTTTCGGGCATGACATCGAGACCGGTGCCTTGGGCTCAGAGGCGCCGGCCGGCTCGTTCACAACACTCGAGGAGCTTGAGGCCCTGCTCGCGGCCAAACCTGACTGGCGCCACGGCTGGGTCATCAAGACCGAGCACGGCAACGCGGCCCTGGGTAACCGGAGGCTCCGTTCCAGGCGGGCAAACGATGATGACCAGAGGTGGGCCGCTATCCGCCTCGAGCGCGGTCCGATGGTCCTCGAACGTTGGTTGCCTCGCAAACTCGACCTGAGCGTGGTATTCGAGATCGCGGAAAACGGCTCAACGAGCCCCTTCCGAGTGCACGAGACCATTCACACCAGCGACGGCGGCGTCATCGGCGCGTTGTTTTCCGAAGATCGGAAAGACCTCGACCAATGGCACCGCCGACTTGAGGACGCAGCTCGCAAGGTGGCTCAATCGCTTCATGATGCGGGCTACTTCGGACCAGTCTGTCAGGATGCTCTGGTTTGGACGGACGGCGATTCGTGCCATCTCCGACCACTGGTCGAAATCAATGCGAGGCGCCACGCCGGCGAGGGGTGGTCGCGGGTGGCATTGATCTGGGGCGGGTGCGTCTACGGACGGTTCTACACAACCCGACGCCTCCGCCTGCCCCCGAGCTATGAGGCTTTCGAGAGGGCTCTCGGCTCTGATGCGTGGGACCCTCGTACCCGCACCGGAGCCCTGCTTACTTCACCCTTGTGGCTTGAAACGACAGGTGGTCGCAAACCGCCGCTCAAGCTCGGAGTCGTCTTTCGAACATCGACCAGGTCCGATGTCCTTGAAATGGACGCAAGGTTCCGAGCGAGGTTCGAACGATGACCCTCATGTTACTGGTCATCGTCGGTCCTACCGCTACCGGAAAGACCAGGCTCGGAGTTGAGGTCGCCCACCGGCTGGGCTCTGAGATCATCTCGGCGGACTCTCGCCAGGTCTACCGCGGCCTCGACCTGGGCACGGGCAAGGACCTCGAGGAGTACAGTTCCGTCACACCCCCGGTGCCCTACCACCTCATCGACATCGCCGACCCAGCCGAGACCTACACCCTCTTCTCTTTTCAAAGAGACTGCTACGCCGCAATCCGGGCGAAAGCCCAGGAAGAACGGTTTGCCTCTGGACGTTGCCCCCTGCTCATGGTTGGCGGTAGCGGTTTGTACGTCGAAGCTGTGGTGCGCCGATATGCCCTCGCCGACGTGCCGGGGGACCCGGAACTCCGAGAACATCTGGCCGATCTCTCACGGGCAGAGTTGGAAAAACGCCTCGCAAATGAGGCCCCGGAGATCCTCGACCGGACCGATCGTTCGAGTCGCCGCCGTCTGACCCGCGGTCTGGAGATCGCAGCCGCGAGTCGAGAGGGCCCCGTGCGGACCTCCGAAGCGCCCAGCGTCGAATTCGAGACGCGAGTGTGTGCGATTCGTTGCGACCGCTCCGTGCTCCGGAAAAAAATCGCTGTCCGACTGAAGGATCGACTCACAGCCGGCATGGTCGACGAGGTCCGCGGCCTTCTCGACGATGGATTGCCTCCCGACCGCCTCGACGCCCTCGGTCTCGAGTACCGCGAGATCAACGCCTACCTGGCCGGCCGAAAGAGCTACCAGCACATGATCCGGGATCTTGAGCGCCGCATCGGCCAGTTCGCCAAACGTCAAGAAACGTGGTTCCGTGGCATGCCGCGGCGAGGCATCCCCGTCGAATGGATCGACAGCCCAGACCTCGACACGGTATTGAATCTCGTAGGGTCCTAATGCACTGACATCGGCGGCGCAAGATCGAACCGAGGGATGCGAACATCGAACGCGGCGCCCCCTCGGGTGACCATCTGGTACGAGCCCTCCATCGTGCCAAACGGGGTCCGCAATGGGCAAAACGATGTGTACTCGAAGGAATCGCCCGGCTTGAGCACTGGTTTTTCCCCAACAACTCCTGGACCGGTCACCTCTTCCACCCGCCCGTTGGCGTCGGTGATGATCCAATGCCGACTGAGCAGTTGCACCACCTCGTCGCTATCGTTGCTGATGCGGATCTGGTAGGCGAAGAACCAACGCCCCTGAGCCGGGCTTGACTGATCGGGAACATAACTGGGAGTCGCCAGAATCGTTATTCCACTGGTGGTGGCCGTCGAGCAACCGGTGCCGTTGTCCATGGTCATGCAACGGATCATACCGGAAAGAAGCCGCCAGCCGAACCTCCCGGGCCAATTCAGGAGGTAGAAGCTGCAGATACGAGTTTCGCGCTTCGACCGCAACCGATTGATCGAAGCTCAGTCACCAACATTTCGCTGTTTTTTTGAATTCGCGATAAACCTTTTCGACGTTACGGACATCGAAATGGTTGATGGAAGCAATAACGACCTATGACCCGGCCATGGACAATGGCAGAATCGAAGGCACGGTGGTTGACGACCGGTTGCTCGTTCGATGGGCCCAACGGGGTGACCAGAGAGCCTTCGAGGCTCTTTACAGGGAGCATTTCAAAAAGGTTTTCGCCCTCTGCAGGAGGCTCTCGGGAGATACGACACTGGCAGAGGACCTCACCCAGGAGGTATTCGTCCGGGCATGGAAGGGACTCCCCACCTTCAGAGGGGACGCGGCGTTTGCGACCTGGATTCACACAGTAGCCGTGAATGTCGTGCTCGGACACCGTAGGTGGGCATTGCACCGCCAGGACCTCAGGGGTGAGACGATCGAAGCGATTGCACCCAGCAGGATGGCGACCGCCGGAGGGCAATCACCGGATGCCGTCGATCTCGAGCGAGCGATCGATCGCCTTCCGGATGGGGCAAGAATGGTCTTCGTACTGCACGACGTCGAAGGATTCAATCACCGTGAAATAGCCGCTCGAGCGAGCATCGCCGAAGGCACCTCGAAGGCGCACCTGCACCGAGCGCGCCGCTTACTGAGGGAGTATTTGTCATGAAGAGCTGTCACACCGTAACTCCGTGGCTGGAATCAATGGTCGATGGTGAGCTCGACCCTGAGAAGACAGCAGTTGTCGAAGAGCACATGCGCCTTTGCGCCCCATGTCGAGCAAACCTCGATGGTCTGCGCGCCGTCAAACAGGCCGCAGCGAGCCTCCCCTCCGAAATGTCTCCTCAGCGCGATCTGTGGCCCGGAATTGAAAACCGCCTCCAGGTCCGCCGAACGTCCCGCTCGTGGGTGAAACCGGCCGTGGCCGCTTTGGCCGCGACCCTCGTAGCTGCGATCGCCCTCGCCTTTTTCCTCTCGTCCAATCGTTTGCCTTCACCCACCATCGGCGGCCGCAGCGCCGACAACATCCATGCTCACGCCGGGTATGAAAACGCCACCGTCGACAGCGTCAGGACCGAGTACGAGCAGGCACGAGCCAACCTTCTGACGGTGATCGAGGCGCGCAGCCACGACATCGCCCCGGAGACACTCGATGTCATCGAGCGCAATATGAAGCTCATCGACCAGGCGATCGCAGATATCGAGCTTGCGCTCGCCACCAGCCCGGGCGAAGCTCGACTCGACCGCCAGCTACAGCTCGCCTATCAACAACAGATCGAACTCCTCCAGTGGGCAGCCCGCCTGTCCGCCTGATGATACTGGCCAACGAATATCAACGAATAATGGAAAGAAAAGGAGCCATCATGAACAAGAAAGCACTCGCAGCTGTATTCACCCTCGTACTCGTCGCCTCACTGAGCGGGGCGGGCACGCCTATCAACGAAAGCAGATCCGTCGATCCTGAGGGCACGGTCTCGATCTCCAACATCGCCGGCCTCATCGAGGTCGAAGGATGGGACAGAGCCGAGGTCGAAGTCACAGGTACACTCGCGGACGACGTCGAGCGCTTCGTTTTCGAGGTCTCCGGCAGCCACACTGAAATCGAAGTCAAGATCAAGAAGAACGTCAAGCAACACGAGGGCACCGACCTCCGGATCATGGTCCCAGTGGCCTCTGCTGTCGAGGCCGAAGCGGTCAGCGCGGACATCAGTATTTCCGGAATTCGGGGTGAAGTCGATGCCGAGTCCGTCAGTGGAGACGTCACCGTCAAGGACGCACCGTCGGACCTCGAGGCGGCGAGCGTCAGTGGAGATGTGACGGTCGATTTGAGCCCGGACGGCGCCGAGGTGGCCACAGTCAGCGGCGACGTCGTCATTCGTGAGGCCGGCGGACAGCTCGAGGCGGCATCCGTGAGCGGCAACGTGACCGTCGACGGCGGCTTCCTCCAGGAGGGAGAGTTCGAGACCGTCAGCGGTTCGATCAAGCTCTATGCCGACCTCGGCGACGGATCCATCGAGGTCGAGAGCATGAGTGGCAACATCACAATCGCGATCGGGTCCGGCGGCGGGGACTTCGAGATCGAAACCTTCTCCGGATCGATCGAGAACAACCTCACATCGGACCAGCCCACCCGGGCTTCGGAGCACACGGGTGGTCAGGATCTCGAGTTCTCCACTGACGCCGGCAGTGCACGTGTCAGCATCTCGACCTTCAGCGGAGCCGTCACCCTGGACCAACGCTGAACCATCAGCACTCTTTCTGAATAGAAAAAGGCCCCGGGAAACCGGGGCCTTTTTCTATTCAGTAGAGATTTCTCAGTAGGAGAACGGGTCTCCGGAGGGCGGTATCGAGTCGATGAGTGACGACCCATCCTCTCGTTTGTCCCTTTTCGCCTCGTCGTCCTGTTTGGACTCTTTCTTGGGCTCGTCATCCGCGCCTGCCTTCGGCTTCTTCGACCGACGGGGACGACGGCGACGGCGTGACGACTTCTTGGCGGGTTTTTCTTCGTCGCCTTCCTTCTGCGATTCGTCAACCGGTTCCCCGCCTTCTTGCACCTGATCCTTGGCGCCGGCATCTTTCGGCCCGCTCTCCTGGACGGATCTTTTAGCCTCGTCTTTGCTTGGGGTCGATTTTTTGCGTCGGCCGCGACGCCGACGGCGAGGCTTATCACCATCCCCGTCGGCGGGAGCATCGCGGTCCGCTTCGGCCTTCAAAGGCTCGTCGGCTGCGCCCCCCTGCTCTTCTCCGCCGCCGCCAGCCTGGCGGTCGTCCTCCTGGACGGGCTGCATAGCCTCTTCGTTCTTCGCAGCCGGCTTCTTGCGCCGGCCGCGACGCCGCCGCCGCGGTGTTTCCCCCGCTCCTTCGGAAGGCGGGTTGCCATCCGCCCCGCTTTCCTCAGGATCACGCGAGTCTGAACCACGGCCACCCGTTTGCACACCGTCCGCCAGATCGGCGGCGCTGACTGCAGCCACGGCCACCGGCTCCAGGCCGGCTCCTTTTCGCTCCCTACGAACCCACTCGGCCTTCTCCTCAGAACGATGAAGGCCAGCCGCGGCGATGACTTCGATCCGAATGTCGAACTCGCGTTCGATCGCCGCAAGTTCCTGCCGGCGGTCGTTCTGCAAGGCATCGGCCAGCTCAGGGTGGAGCTCGATCCGGGCGCCCATGAGGTCTCCGGTCACGGCCCGAGCTTCGATACGCCGGATCAGGCCGAGCCCGACCGATTCCGCACTCGCGATCGTTCCCGATCCAGCACACGTGGGGCAGGCTCGATGGCTCCGCTGTTGCAATGCCTTCTTGATCCGTTGGCGATTGATCTCGAGCAGGCCGTTGGACGAGATACGATTCGTACTGAACCGCGCCTTGTCCTCTTTCATTGATTCCTTCAGCGTCTTTTCGACGAGGCGGTTGTTCTTGGTCGCGCGCATGTCGATGAAATCGACCACGATGAGACCACCGATATCACGCAGACGCAGCTGCCGCCCCACCGCCCGAGCGGCCTCGACATTGGTTCGGACGGCGTTCTCCTCCTGATTGGCGCCCCGCGTTCCACGGCCCGAGTTGACGTCGATCGCCGTCAACGCCTCCGTGCTGTCGATGACGATCGAACCACCGGAGGGGAGATCGACACTGCGCCGGTAAATCCTGTCGATCTGTTCCTCGAGCTTGAATCGGCTGAACAACGGAAGGCGATCCGCGTAGCGGACCAACTTGGTCTTGGCTCGCGGCATGAAGCTCGCCATGTAGCCCTGGGACTTGGCGAACACTTCATCATCGTCGACCAGGACTTCTTCGATCGAGCTGTCGAGGTGGTCTCGCAGCGCCTGTACAACCAGGTCCTGGTCCGAGTACAAGAGCTTCGTTCCCTTACCGGTGTCGCCCTCCTTCTTGACCTTCCTCCACAGCCTGAGCAGGGCGCTGAGGTCCCGATTGAGGGCGGTCTTGGGCTGGTCGAGCGCGTTGGTCCTGACGATGACGCCGACGTCATCAGGCAGATTCATGGCGGCGATCTTCTCCTTGGCCGCATGGCGCACATCCTCGTCCTCAGTACGGCGCGAAACTCCACGAACGTCGTCGAAGGGCATGACGACGAGATAGCGTCCGGCGAGGCTGAGATTGGTCGTCACCTGCGCACCCTTGTGCGCTATGGGGTCGCGTGAGACCTGCACGATGACCGACTTGCCCTTGTCCAGGATCGACTCGATTCGCTGTCGCTTTCCGTTCCCGTCCGGCTTACGATGGCGAGCGGAAGCGACGACATCTTCGGCTCGAAGGAGTGCATCCTTGCCGGTCCCGATATCGACGAAGGCGGCCTCCAGACCGGAACGAACATTAACGACCACACCGCGATAGATGTTCCCTTTGATGAGCCCGGACTCCGTGGCCGCAACCTCGAAGCTCTCGAGCATATTGTCTTGAACGATGGCTACCCGGACCTCTTCCGGCCGGGTGGCGTTGATGAGCATTTTGCGGGCCATCGGGCCTCCATTTCTAGGTTTCGGAGTTTGTCCTCCGAAGTCAAAGGCGGCACAAAACGGCACCCCAATTGAGCCCGCTTCCAAGGCCCACGAAACACACCAGGTCACCCTTGGCGACACGTCCGTCGGCACGCGCCTCGGAATATGCGATCGGGATAGTCCCGGCGGTGGTATTGCCGTACCGCTGAATGTTGTTGAATACCTTGTCGTCAGGCAAGCCCAATCTCTTCTGGACTCCTTCGTTGATCCGGAGATTCGCCTGGTGCATGATCAGCAAATCGAGGTCGTCGAGCGACAGACCGTTGCGTTCGAGGATCTCGCGGGTGACCTCGGGCATGTGCGTCACCGCCAGAGCATAGACCTTTCTTCCTTCGACGATCGGGATGGTGTCCGCAGCTTCGATCATCTCTGCCGTGATGTAGGGCCGGAAGGCGCTCCCCCCCGACGGAGTCCAGAGCCTCTGATAGTGGCTCCCGTTGGTGTGAATGATGTGGTCGATGAGGCCGCGATCCTGCTCGTCGGAGGCGGAAAGCACCATGGCGCCGGCTCCGTCCCCAAAAAGCACTGTCCTGTCCCTGGTCCTGGTATTGCGTTCATACATCTCTGCGGATACGGGCTCATCACTGCGTCCGAGCAGCTGGTCCCAGCATCCGTCAAACGGCATCAGACTGGAGTGCACCTCGCCACCGACGAGCAGGACGTGCCGTGCCTGCCCGGATCGGATCACGGCATCCGCCACTTGCATTGCATAGATGAACCCGGCACATTGCTGCCGAATATCCAAACACGGTATCTGTCTGAGTCCGAGCTTATCCTGCAGCAAGGGCGCCGGTCCCGGGAAGTAATAGTCCGGCGTCATGGTGGCGAAGACAACGTAGTCGATGTCGGCGGGTTCGAGACCTGCATCGGCGATCGCCGATCGTCCAGCCAAGACGCCGAGATCGGACGTTGCCGTGCCCGGTTCGACAATACGCCGTTCCTCGATCCCGGTTCGTTGCCGGATCCACTCGTCGGAGGTATCCATGATCTTGGCAAAATCGTCGTTGCGGATGACGACGGGGGGAACGTACATTCCGCTTCCCGCGATGGCGGCGAGCATCTCCGTCTCCTTTTTCATGATGCATCATACCGCAGCTCGTATCACGACGGCTTTCTTCTGTCAGCAAAGGCCTTCGATCTGTCGCCAGAAGCACCGGACGTTTAGGAAGAGCCGGCTGGCTGTCGTCCCGTCAGTCCACCTCGGCAAAGAAATAGATCTTGCCCATCTCGGCCAGAACTGCGCCATTGATCCTGATTTTCTGCACATCCTGCTTGAGGCGGCCGCCGGAGACCTTGAAGGACTTGAGCTCGACTCTTTGCAGCTGGTTGCCTCCCGGGTCTTCGAGGAGCAAGATGATCGTGAGCGTCAGCGAACTATTGGTCGAGTTCTCGGCCTCCAGCCCTATCTCGGTACGAACCTCCTTGTCGGAGGTGTGGTCTGCAGGATCTCCGCCGTCGATCGTGAACAGTCGCCATACGAGACCATCAATACTCACGTTGAGCTCGAGCTGATCGCCGACCCGGTAGTCGAACTCCTCTTCGAAGGGGTTGTCTCCGACTCGCGGAGGAGTCTCCTGAGCAACCGAATACGGCGCCAGCGAAATCAAGAACGACAGTACCAACAGGCCGAGGATGTTCCTTCCCATACGCTCACCGCCAATCATGCTGCCTTCAATTATATCCAGGTCCGGCCAATGACCAAGCCCCTATCGAGATCAAAAAAACGGCGCCCCTGTGAAGGGGCGCCATGAATCCTCATATTGGGGCTGCCTCCTCAAGGAAGGTGAATGGCCATTCCCTTCTCGACAGCTGCGGCATCCCCCGACGTCACACTGCAGATGGAAAGCTTCTCCTTGACCGTCGCCACCTCGAGCAATGCAACAGTTGTCATGTCCTCATCGAGGACCTCTCCAGTATCCGGATCGCGCAGCACTTCGACCTCTCCGACAACGAACCGTTGACCAATAGCCACACCCTCTCGTTGTCCCCGGTTGACATAGACCTTATCGCCCTTCGTCAATACGACGGAACCGGTCCACGGGATGCTCGGAAGCTGCTTGGTCATGAACTCGACCGCTTCGGCACAGGCTTCCTGAATGGCGAGTCCCACGTTGTCGTTCTTTTCTCCGCCGAAAGCCGCTCCCCAGCTCCCGGTGTTATAACCGATGTTGGCGCCCTTTTTCTTGGCCACGCCAACGACGCTCTTCGAGGCCACGATCTGACCTGTCGTGGAATCGACGATGTAGATGGTGGCGTTGACCTCTCCCTTGCCTCCCTTGCCGCCAAGACGCAGACCCTTGAAACGCACGCCGCCGCCGCCGGAGGCTGTGTTGTCCTGAACGTGGGTAATCGCCCCCTTGACGAGCAACTGGGCCGGAGTCATCTGACCCGTCACTGGCGCCTTGTTGCCCCCCGCCGTTCGGCCGGACGCCGCGAAATCCTGCTCGTCCATCGCCGCCGCACGCATGTCGGACTCACCAAGGACAATGAAACGCCCGGTCTGGTTGAGCATGTCGGTGAGGACCGTGCCCCAGGCGTTGCCGATGTCGAACCGGCCGTACCAACCGGCCTGGTTTTCGAACTCGGTCACCGTCACCGTGAAACGAAGCCCGCCGGTGGCCTCGTCGGCTGCGGCGAACCCGCCACTCAGCACCAGGATTGTCATGAGAATCAAAGTTTTTTTCATCGTTCCCTCCTAGAGATTACGTCGGTCTATGATAACGCGCCTGTGGCGGATCATCAATCAGGCATCACAGCACAAAGAAGATAATGACTTTCATGTCCGAGGCCAAGCCACCGAAAACTTCGCAATCAAAAGAACGAGCAACGAACCTACAAAAACTACCGGGAACAGAGCAGAAA
Source organism: uncultured Thermoanaerobaculia bacterium (assembly GCA_964497785.1). GTDB lineage: Bacteria > Acidobacteriota > Thermoanaerobaculia > Thermoanaerobaculales > Sulfomarinibacteraceae > CAZCEX01. The sequence continues at coordinate 16,837 of CAZCEX010000024.1, forward strand.
CCACTTTGTAAACTCGAAGGGTTCTTTTGGCTAGGCGACTCGCGTAGACATACTCTCGGTTGCTGAAACGAATGAACTCAAAAAGCCCTTCAAAGAAACCCTTGTCGAAGACATCCTCGTGCTTGCCCGTCAGGTCGCGCGTTTCTTTCTGGTTTCGAAGGATTGCGTATAGCACGACCGAGAGAGCGCTCGCCGCTACTCCTAGCACAAGCGCTAGCCGCATCAAAAAGTGACTGAGAATCATGAGATCCATCGCTCAATATTCCATCCTGAAAAGGTTGCGCGAGGAGGGTGTAGTGCATAGAGGGTGGATGGATTTCGGTGGGTCGTTTGAGGCCAT
>CAZCEX010000025.1:0-16955 GCA_964497785.1 uncultured Thermoanaerobaculia bacterium
TGAAGTAGAAAGACTACGACTGCGGCCTTCCGACGGCACAGCTCGCACCTCCTCGAGATTTTCGCTGCGCGAGGGGTTTCCGGCCGGACCTCTAGGACAGGCGGACAGAGCGGTCTGTTCAGGCCTCATCAGAGTTAGAGTTCCTGCGCGGCAACCCACTCGCGATAATCTAGGATGACCTCAGAGGCCGGGCCAAGACCTTTGATCTTTCCGCGATCCAACCACAGGACCTGGTCACACATCCTGGCAATGGTCTCGAGGGAGTGTGACACCAACACCGTCGTCACACCCTTTTTTCGAAACTCGCTCATCCGCTGATCGCATTTCAACTGAAAATGCTGGTCACCCACGGAGAGGACCTCGTCCAGAAGAAGAATCTTTGCATCGACGGCGGTCGCTATCGAGAACGCGAGCCGGGCGGCCATGCCCGTCGAGTAGGTGCGCATCGGGTTGTCGATGAACTCCTCGAGCTCGGAGAACTCAACGATGTCGTCGACCCGGGCCTGCATATCCGTCCAGGACCGACCAAGCAGCGCGCCATTGAAGAAGATGTTCTCCCGGCCAGACAGCTCTCCCTCGAACCCGGTGCCGAGCTCGATGATCGGCGCCATGGCCCCGTGCATCGTCGCCACTCCCTCGGACGGTTGAAGAATTCCGGCCGCGATCCTCAGAAGGGTCGACTTTCCGGCGCCGTTGTGGCCGATGACCCCCAACGTCTGGTGAGCACCGACGGTGAAGGACACATCTGACAGCGCCCGGATACGGCGATAGGTCAAACGCCGAGTGAGGCGCCGGATCGCCCATTCCTTGATGGACGGGACATGCCCCTCCTTGGGGAGCCTGAAATCCAGGGATACGTGCTTGAATTCGACCAGATGATGTTCCACTGGCCCTCACAGATGGTGGTAGAAGTTCCGCGACATGCGGTGAAACAAGAGCCATCCGCCCACTAGAGCGACGACTGCGGAGATCAGACTTGCCTGAATTACGTGTCCCGCGGGCAACTGCCCCAGATATACCGGGTCGCGCGCCAGCTTAAAAAGATGGGTCAGCGGGTTCGCCCGAATCAGCCAGAGAAACTTGTAGGGAACAATCGAAATCGGGTAGATGATCGGCGTCATGTACATCAGGCCGACCGTCGCCACCCCGTACATGAGCGAAACATCTTCGAAGTACACCGCCAGGGCCGAAAGGAAAAGTGAGACCCCGAGCGTAAACATCGCGATGATGAAAAAGGCCACCGGGAGGAACCAGATGGTCTTGGGAATCGGCGCCCCGACGACCATCATGATGGCGAAGAGCGGAATATAGGCAAAAAAGAGGTTGACCACCCCGGAGATCGTCGTCGAGATCGCGAAGATGGACTTCGGGACCCTGACCTTCTTCATCAAGCCGCCGTTCCACTGCAGGCTCGCCATCGCCGTCGTGGTGGTCTGGGCGAAAAAACCAAAGACCAGGTACTCGGAGAGAAAGTACACTGGGTAGTGGTCAATGCCCTCGAAACGAAAGATTTGCGAGAATACGACCGTCAGGATGATCATCAGGAGCAATGGGTTGAGCATTGTCCAGAAGAAACCGATGACCGATCTCTTGTATCGCACGGTGAGGTCTCGTCTCACCAGATTCGCCAAGAGGTTACTATGGCGAATGAGATCTCTGATTTCACCTGCCGTCGTGACGCGGTCTTCGGCCGAGTTGACCAGGACATCCGTATTAGTCTTCAACACGCGCGGATTCTACACCACACATCACGAAACCGGAACTCGTAAGATGGACCAATGAGCACCAGCGCACCTCAGACTGTCTCAGTCGTAATTCCTACGCATAACACCCGCGATATGGTGCTCGTCGCGGTTGCTTCCGCGATGCGGCAACGCCCGGCGCCGCTCGAGGTCATCGTCGTCGACGACTACTCCAGTGACGGCACATCCGCCGCCGTCAAAGAGTTCTTTCCAGCGGCCCACGTGATTCGCAACGAGGAGAATGTGCGGTTTTCGGCATCCGCCAACCGCGGTCTTGCCGCAGCGCAAGGAGAAATTCTGGTCCTGCTCAACAGTGACGCCGAACTCCTCGACGGCAGCCTCGAGGTCATCACCGGCGCTCTGAGTGGTGACCCGGTCCCAGCCATTGTCGGCGCCGAGCTGATCTACCCGAATGGGTCGCCACAGTGGAGCGGCGGAAGGTTCCCCAGGCCGGTATGGTTGCTCGCCCTGACCAGCGGCGCTGCGGTTCAGGCGGCACGGCTGCCGGGCTACCGCCTCCTCAAAGGCCCGGGGCATAGGCCGAACGATTCTGTTGAGTGGGTCACCGGGGCCGCTTTCGCCATGCGACGGAAGGCGTGGCTCGAGCTCGGTCCGTTTGACGAGGGTTATCGCTTCTACGCTCAAGACATGGATCTCTGTCGTCGGGCCGCCAACGCAGGCTCGGGCGTCAAGATTCTGCCGGGCTTTCGGGCGATCCATCACCACGGGGCGACCATCACCGCGACGCACGGTTCAGCCGGGTTGGCCCACCCGGACCACCTGTGGTCTGACCTGCTGCGTTTCGTAGCGATCCACGATGGTCTTCCGGCTGCTCGTCGCTGTCGGCGACTGATGCTGATCGGCGCATGGCTCCGCATCACTGGCCGCCGGATCCTCTCACCTCTGATCGGATCGAGCCGATCCACCCACTTCAAAGACGAGACCGCCGCCTACCAGAGGGCCGCAAGCACCCTCCGGAACAGCTCCCTGCAAAACATGATAGCCTCGGCAGGACCGCGACTCTGAAGGAGTACAGCATGGCTCTGAGCACCGTCCTGGATCTTTTCAGGGAAGACAGCAAAACGCCGCGTTCCAGGCACTATGTTCGTCACACTTCAGAGGGCAAAACCGCCTTTTCAACGCGGGATTTCTTCTCTCACACCTCGGCTCTGGCCCAAGCCCTGTCCGAGCAGGGAATTCAAAAGGGCGACCGGGTCATGCTGCTCTCGGACAATCGCCCCGAGTGGCACATGGCGGACCTGGCAATCCTCTCCCTCGGCGCCGCCGATGTCCCCGTCTACGGCACCTTGACCCCCGAGCAGATCGAGTACCAGGCGTTGGATTCGGGCGCCCGAGCCGCCATTGTCGACAGCCCCGAGCAAATGGCGAAGTTCCTCGAGATCAAGGACCGGTGCCCCAACCTTCAACATCTCGTGCAGATCGACAACAACCGGGAGCCGGAGGTTGCCTCTTGGGAGGACCTGATCACCGCCGGGAGCACGCGCAGCGCGAGCGAACTTTTCTGGGACCGCGCAGCTCGCATCGACGAGCGAGACCTGATGACGCTGATCTACACCTCCGGAACGACCGGAGAACCCAAAGGCGTCATGTTGTCCCACAAAAATCTGGTACAGAATGTGCTCCACTCGGCCGATCGCATCCCGGTGGATCGCAAAGATCTGGCACTGGAGTTTCTACCACTGTGCCACGTGCTCGAACGCATGGTCGGCTACATCTACATGTGGCGATCGACCTACCGTGCCTATTGCTCGGTATATGAGGTCGGCGACCTGATCGCGGGCATCCGCCCGACTCTTTTTGCCGGGGTACCGCGCTTTTTCGAGAAGGTCCAACAGAAGATCATGGCAAAAGTGGGGGACTCTGGGCCTGCCAAGAGGGCGTTGTTCAATTGGGCCCTTGACGTCGGCAAAGAGACATCACGTCGCCGCATCACCGGACGAAAGATCTCCGGCGCGTTGGCGCGCAGACATCGTCTCGCCGATCGCCTGGTGCTCTCCAAGGTCAGAGAAGGTCTTGGAGGTCGTGTCCGCTATGCCATTTCAGGTGGCGCCGAGCTTCCGATGCACGTCAACGAGTTCTTCCATTCTCTCGGGGTTCAACTGTTGGAAGGTTACGGGCTCACCGAGACCTCGCCGGTGATCTCCGTCAACGGCGCAGCGGTGGGCGAGCTGAGGCTCGGCACGGTCGGCAAGGTCCTCGACAACGTCGAGGTCAAGATCAAGAAGGACGGAGAGCTGTGCGTCAAGGGGCCGAATGTCATGCAGGGCTATTGGAACAAGGCTCAGCAGACCACCGAAGTATTCGACGACGACGGTTTTTTCCATACCGGCGACATTGCTGAAATCGACGACGACGGCTTCGTGCTCATCATCGACCGGAAGAAGGACCTGATCGTCACAGCGGGAGGAAAAAACGTCACCCCACAACCGGTCGAGAGTCAGATGAAGCGGTCACCCTTCGTCGACGCGGCGGTTCTCATCGGCGACCGCCGGCCATTCATCGTCGCGCTGTTTTCTCCCTCTTTCGAAGAGCTCGAACGCTGGGCCAAAGACAACCATGTCGACTACTCCTCCTGGTCGGATCTCGTCGCTCACCCGGAGGTCGTACAGCTCTTTTCCGATGTGGTGGCACGAGAGAACGCAGTCCTCGCTCGTTACGAGCAGATCAAAAGATTCAGCGTGCTTGGCGAACCGATGTCGATCGAAAGCGGACACCTCACCCCCACCCTCAAGGTCAAAAGACGGGTCGCAGAGCAGGACTTCTCGCACCTGATCGAGGGCATGTACGCCTGACCGGCCATGAGGTGAATGATGGTCCTCGACCGCTTGGCCCAACTGCAGCTCATCATCGTCACCGGCAAGGGTGGTGTGGGCAAGAGCACCTTGTCTGCGGTGCTTGGCCGGCTGCTTTCAGACGCAGGGCGCAGGGTGCTCCTCGTCGAGGTCGACCCCAGGGAAAACCTCCATCAGCTGCTCGAGGTCCCACCCTCCGATGGGGCGATCGTACGAGTCTCACCTCGCCTCTGGCTACAGCACCTGCAACCTCGGGACATTCTCGACGACCTGGTCCGCGAGAAGCTCAAGGTCGGCGTTCTGGTCAACCGGGTGCTCGAGAGCCCCACCCATCAGCATTTCACAGAGGCGGCGCCCGGTCTGAAGGAAGCCGCCGTCTTCGGAAGGGCACTCCGGCTCCTGAGCGGGCATGGCCCGCGCGGGACGCCACGACCCGACGTCATCGTGCTCGATGCCCCGGCAACCGGCCACGGACTTGCGTGGCTCGCCGCCGCTCAGCTTGTCTCTGACGTCATTTCGTCCGGACCGATCGGCAACATGGCTCGTGAGGTGGCGGCATTCGTCGAGAATCCGAAAAGGTGTGGCTTCGTCGTCGTCACGACCGGCGAGGAAATGCCGGTCCAGGAGACCCTCGAACTGCTCGCCACGATGGACGAACGTCTCGCACGAACCCCCGAGCTGATCATCGCCAACGCCCTCTACCCACCTCTTCGCCACACAGATGAAGAGATGGCGGGTGATGCCCTTCACGAGCTGTGGGTCCACCGCCGGACAATCAACGAGACCGAGGTCGACCGCCTCCGCGAAAGCTGGCCCGGAACCATCATCGAGTTGCCGCTGCTCCCCATGAACCCGGGGCCTGCCATGGTGGGACGGCTGGGGAGTTCTCTCAGGCGAGCCGCGGACGGACGTTGATGAGCACCATCAACCAACCACTGGTCATCGTCGTCGGCGCCGGCGGCGTCGGTAAGACGACTCTTGCGGCTGCCCTCGCCCTGCAACACGCCCGTTGTGGAGACGACACACTGGTCATGACCTTCGACCCCTCACACCGCCTCAAAGATACGCTCGGAATCGGCCAGGCCGACGACAGCGACGAGGTCGAGGTTGACGTCGGCGGACCGGGCAGACTCGTTGCCAGCCTGCTCGATTCGCGCCGCACCTTCAACCGCCTCGTCGACAGGTACGCCGACACCCAGGCAACCCGTGACCGCATCCTAACGAACCGCTTCTACGACCACCTGTCGGGATCGCTGGCTGGAGTGCTCGAGTACATGGCTTCCGAGCGACTTTACGAGGTCGCCCACGACAACCGTTTCGACCGCATCGTGCTCGACACGCCCCCGACCAAGCAGGCCCTCGATTTCCTGCAGGCACCCGATCGAATCGTCGGCTTCCTCGAGACCGGGGGACCGAAGATGGCGGCAAAGAAATGGTTCGACGACGAAGGACACCTTCGGGGAACTCGGAAGCTGGGCTTCCTCGGCCGCAACGTCGAGGCCTTTTTTGACCGCACGGTCGGCCTCGAGCTCCTGCGTGACATGTCCGAGTTCTTCCAGGCGTTTGCTCCACTCTTCGACGGCTTTCGAGAACGGGCAGCGCAGGTGCAAAAGCTCTTGCGGTCACAAGAGACAGTCTTCGTGCTCGTCAGCGCGCCAGGCCCGCAACGCGTCGCCGACACCCTCTTCTTCGCCCGCCGGCTCGAAGAGACTGGCTACCACCTCGGAGCAGTCGTCGTGAACCGGGTTCACCCACTTCCGGACAACCCGCAGGCCGTTCCGCCGATGGCTCTCGGATCGCAGATGGACGGCAGGACCCTGATCGAGTGGATCGCCATTCGCGAGGCCGAAGGTGTGGCCCACCTGCGCGATCTGATGGGTAACAACCACCCCGTCGTCGAGCTCGGCCTCAGACCGGACGAACCGACCGGAGTCGACGCCCTCGAAAAGCTCGGGGCGGCGCTCGTAAAAGGAATCGGCTGAGCAGCTGATTTCCTTGGTGTCTGAGTACGAAGAATCTTAAACTGGGGCACTCAGACGCTCAGGAAATCAGGAATCGAGAACCTCGCCTGGGGGAAAATTTCTCCGCTTCCCGAGCCAGGGCGCAACAGCAGCGCACAGTGAGAACCATACGAGCGGTGTGACGACGAACCGAAATCTGTGGTTCTCCCCCACCTCGAGCAGATTGCCGACTACGGAAACCCATAGCAGGGTGAGAAGGACGAAGGCGGCGCCTGCCTCGAGCCCTCGATCACCGGCAGCACGCGCCCTCCACCACCCCAGCACGGCGACCACGAGTGCTGCGAGGTAGGAGGCCCACGCAAACGCAGGTCGCCCGATGGTCGCCTGACTGAGGCGAAAGAGCGGCACGATCGCCAGCAGATTGTCGGCAAAGGGTGGATAGGCAATCACCGGCGAAAAGAAACGCCGCCACGCTGTCGCCACCGCCTCTGCGTAAACCTCAGGCCGGGTTCGCACGACAGCCAGTGCATCCTGCTTGATTGTTCGAGAAATTGTGACGAAGGCCAGGTGATTGAAGTTCGGGTGGCCGGAGGACTTCAGGCGCCGGCCGACCATCGGCTCGACCGGGTCTAAAAAATCCTTTCCAGCGGCCGTCTCATAGGCTTCGAGCGGGCTGAAGGGTGGCACGAGAACGTAGGGCGACAGTACGCCCTCGTTCACGAGCCGCTCCCGAACATCCGGATCAAGCCTCGCCGTAGTCATTTTTGCGAGGCTCATCCCGAGCCAGGAGCTTGGTCCGAAGACTCCAAAAACCACGAGGTTTTTCAGGTACAAGGCGCCGACCACAATGAGCGGAACGAGGACGGCCACCATCCACCGGCCTCTCGGCCGCACTCGACAGAGCGCAACGATTCCTAGAACCGCCACCAGCCAAACGAGGTGAAAGAGCGAACGCATGAGCGCCAGACCACACACCGACCAGATAAAAACAGCCAACCACGGCCCCGACGAGGCCCTTCCACACCGCACCAGGGAGAATGCCGCAAGCACGAGCAGAAAAGCCGTGGGAAAATCGTAAAAGAGCCAGCTTTCGTACATCAACCAACCGGGGGTCAGCATGGCAACGGTCACCGCCATGGCTGCTGAACGAGCAGGCCAACCCAGCTCACCGAGCATCAGGTAGGCCACTGCCGCGAGCATCGATCCCATCACGAGATAGGCGCCGTGAAAGACCACAACGGCCCCTTGCGACACTGAAAACAAAACGATGCCGAGGCCGAGATTAAAAAGCGGCGGCTGCGCATGCATCCACACCAGGCAATCAAATGGATTTGAGCGCAGGAGCTCCGGGTCGAGGATCTGCCAGTACCACGCCAGTCCCTCAGCGTTGAATCGAAGCCCGAGAGCATAAAAAAAGACGCGGCTCACGGCGAAGACCACCAGCACCACTGTCAGCCATCGACGCTGTTCCCGGGCGGTCTCCGCTCTCCCCGAATGCTCGTGCAAACTCACCCGGCCATCATATGCGAGCCGGGGGGCAGCGATAGTTCAAGCCCAGACACCAGGTATCTCTCGTTCGCACACCGGACAGGCGCCGTCGGCGAGGCGATTCTCAACAACGGTGTAACCGACCCGCTGGATGAGCATCTCGCCGCAGCCGGGGCACGTCGTGCTCTCCCCCGGGTGGCCGGGTACGTTGCCCAGGTAGACGAAATGCAGACCTTCGGCTCTGGCGACCTCGTAGGCTCGTTCGAGAGTTGAAACCGGCGTCGCCGGGAGGTTTTTGAGTCGGTAGGTCGGGTGGAACCGTGTGAAATGAACAGGAACCTCTCGGCCGAGCTTGGCCTTGACCCACTGCGCCAGCTCCCGCACTTCGGCTTCGGAGTCGTTGAGCCCAGGTACCAGCAGCACGACGATCTCGAGCCACGTCCCCGATGCGCGGATGATTTCGAGGCTCTTCAAGACCGGTTCGAGGTGGCCTCTGACCTGGTCGACGTAGAACTTCTCCGTCATCGCCTTGAGGTCGACCTTGTAGCCGTCGAGCAGCGGCAGCACGTCCCTGAGCGGTTTCTCCTTGATGTAGCCGTTGCTGACAACCAAGGGTCGCAACCCGGCCTTGCGTGCGGCGACAGCCGCGTCGCGAACAAACTCCCAGAATACCGTCGGCTCCGAGTAGGTCGCGGCTGTCATTTTCGCCCCACTTCGCCGCGCCAGGGCAACCAGGGCATCGGGCGGTAGGTGGTAGCTCGTGACCTGCTCAGGGCGAAACTGCGAGATCTCCCAGTTCTGACAGAACTTGCACTCGACGTTGCACCCGGCGGTCGCATACGAGAGGGCCAACTCACCCGGCAGAACATGAAAGAACGGTTTCTTCTCGACCGGGTCGGCGTGCACGCTGCACACCGCCCCGTGAACCAGAGTGACGTACTCGCCGCCACGGTTTTCTCGCACGCCGCAGGTTCCCCGCTCGGCGTCGGCCACGACACAAGCCTGAGGGCAGAGTCCACACTCGACCCGCAGGTGCTCGAGCCTGGTATACCAGGATGCCTCCCGAGCGGGCAGGTTGTCGGCATCGACCCGGGCCCCGACAGCCGGAAGCGCCGCCGCTGAAGGAGTGAGGATCGAACCTACCGCCGCCCCGGCACACAGACCCGCCATACGCCGCCGGTCGAGCAAAGGGAGATCGGGGGTTCGTTCGCGCGCGCTCATACCTGGATTTCCTGGATCTTCTGGCGATCGCCGACCCCGAGACCGTAGTTCTGAGCCGTCCCGATGAAACGCGGAGTCTGATCGCTCTCTTCGAGCGACGGCACACCGTGTCGTGAACGTTCGAGATCGATCTGACGCCACGCCCAGGCATCCGCGGCCACCGGGTCGGCACTCGCCACAACGGCATTAAGATCGAAGACCCCCCGCTGAGCAAAAGCCGGCCCACCACGATACTGAGCCCGCCCTCCGTCGAGCACCGTCAGCCGGAGCTTGCCGGCGATGAACGGATGGCGCACCACATCCGCCACGTAGGGATCACAGTTTCTATCGTGGTACTTGTTCGGGTTGTGGATGACGCCGTACCAGTTCTTGAGCCCGGCCGCCACACCTGCGAAGTCGTGGTCCTTGACGACCCCCACGGATACGAGCGCCGTGCAGGTGCTCGAAACCAGCCGGGCGTAACAGGATCCGATCTCCCCAGAAACCGTCGGCTGGCGATCCCAGTCATTGTCGATGCCATAGCAGAGGCTGGGGCCGCCCTTGCGTCGAAGATCGAACCCTGCCCGTTCCAGCTCCCGGCTCGAACGCTCGAATACGATGATCCTGGTACGGTCGACACCCGCCCCGGCAATGATCTCGACAAGGGCCTCGACGACCTCCGGTCGTGGGGACATCTTGGGGCCACCAAGGCAGTTCACCTTGAGGCCTACGGTGTCCGAAGCACTGAAGAGACGCCGCGCGGCCGCCTCAATATTGGGGACGCCGAGCGCCCCAGAGATGGCGTCGCCTACCCGGCGAAAAAAGACCGCACGGGTCGGATTCTCCGGCATGATCCCGACGCCGACTCGGCCCGATCCAATCGCCGGGATCTGTAGGCCCTCCTTCGGGATCGCCCCTGCCAGGCCGGCCCCCACGATCACACCGAGGTCACGCCGGGTGAGACTTGACGTCAATGCGCCCCCCCGCTCTCTTCGCCTTCACCGAACACCTGCGCGGTGAAGACCTCGAAGTGCGCCCCATCTCGCCACGCGTCCGCAGGAAGGCCTGCTTTGCGAGCGAGGTGGGAGAGCATCGTATCCCTGTCCCACCCCTGCTCTGGTGCAACCTGAGGGAGGAAAACAGCGCTCCGCCCCCCGCGGGACAGCACGACACCGTGTTTGCCCACCTGGATGTCCTGCGGGCCATCGACCCGGCGTCTCGGCGAAAGAATCGACACCTCGACCTCGAGGTCGTTGAGCTCAGCGAGGTCGAGGGCATCGAAACGCGGGTCGTGCGCCGCGGACACCGCCGCCTGCACCACCGCGTCGACGAGCGGCTGGCCCGCATCGATGACGCCCATACAGGCCCTGAGACGTCCTGGTTTCCCGGCCTCGACGTCAGCGTGGTGTAAGGTGACAAACGCGCCTGCCGGAGTCCCGAACGCAGGGTCCTGTCCGTTTGCCGAAAACCAGCGGGCCAACTCAGGCCCATGCCCAAGATGAGTCTCGAAGGTCGCCCGAGCGAGACCCAACACCTCCTGCCGCTGAGCCGAATCCAGCTCACCCGGGATCATATTCTCCGCTTCGGAATGGCACGCCGTCCACTGACCGAAAAAACCGACCGCCACATAGGTGACACTCTGTGCAAAGTCCCCGGAAACGTGCCCTGAGGTCGTGACATCGAGCACCTGTCCACGGCCTTTGAAGCACTGGGCAACCAGCTCGAGCAATACCGAAACTGGTTTGCGGCCACACACCGTATCACCGGAGGTCTCAACCTGGTGCCAGAACCCGGCGGCCTGACCGTCGGCGACAAGTGCACCCGTCGCCCGCCCGAGCTCCAGCAGACGATCACCCAGGCCCTCCTCGTCGGGAAAGGGCGCCCAGCGATAAGCTTCGCCGTGGTGGCTGAAGTCCGTCGAAACGACCACGACGGTCTGTGGATCGAGAAAATCACCAAGCGCGAGGGCCATCTCGCGTACCATCTCCCGGTCGGTGTGATATCCCACCAGGATCGGGACCACCTTGGCGTGGGGGACCACGGTCTGGATGAAAGGCAGCTCCACTTCAAGACAATGCTCTCCGTCGTGGGCAGAGGCCGGTCCCGCAAATGCCGCCACACCGCGGAGGCGGTCGATGGTCTCGTGATCCAGCTCGACATCGCCCAGGGGCGTCTGAAACGCCGTGACTCCCTTCTTCGGGAGTGCACCGCCCGAGAACGATGCCCTGTGGGACGGACCCAACAGCACGACGCGCCGAACATCCTGTCCTTCGAGGCGCCGAAAACCCTGTGCCGCCAACGCTCCCGAGTAGACGAACCCGGCATGGGGCACAACCAGCGCCGCCACCGGCTCCTTGCCAGGAGGAGGACTGTCGCTCAACAGCTTGCCAACCATCTGAGCCAGCTGTTCCTCAGATCCAGGGTAGAAGGCGCCCGCGACAGCCGGTTGACGGACTGAGGAAAAAGCCGGAAATCCAATCATGAGAATCACCCCCAACGCAGCTGCGCGACACAAAACAGGAATCGCTCTTCTTAGCATAGAGATATCTCCACAACCCTCGTTTCGCAACCTCCGACCAGAAATTCGGTAATCATCACCGGGGTTGCTCTGCACGAAGCCGATCGTACTCCTGGCGAATCAGCGGCTCCCCGTAACTTCGTTCGAGGCGCCGCACGACGAAATGACCTCGGGCCATGTCCTGAAAGTGGCGAATGAACATCATGTTCACCGCCGCGCCGCCAAGAGCGCCGACCACGGGGACTCCCTGGGCAACGATCTTCTCAGCCACAATCGTATTGAACCGGGCGCCGATCCGCGCCAACAACTGGGCGATCACCGGCGCTCCTTCACTGATTGTCGCCCGCTGGGCGATATAGCGAGATGCTTCACTGACGGCGCGGGCGAGGGCCGCCCGAACCGCGAAGTAGCCACTCTCCGCGGCATCGTCCAGGCTGCTGCGGCCACCGATCGCGAAGACTTCGAGGCATGACAGGCGAGCAGAGACTGAACCGAGGTCCTCACCTTCGCTGCGCGCGACATCGGCAACAGAGCGCAGGATGATGGTCGTGGTCACGGGCAACTCGACCGCAAGAGCGGCCAGCCCGAAGGCGCCACCCGCGGCACCAGCGACCCCGGCCGCCAACGTATGCAGCCGATTGCGCGGTCGCTTCTTTTTCGGCAAACGACCCATTGTCGTCATCGCGGCTGAAAGCGCACCCTCGAGAGCCTTGCGGGCTATCAGGTCGACCTTCGAACCGGCGCCGGCAGGCAGGTGATCGAGCACCACCTCGATCGGAGTGCCCGCCATGTCGGATACACGGGCGACGAAACTGGGGTTTTCGAGCACTTCGACCGCCGATTGCAGGTCAGACTCGTCCTTCGGAGTCAGCACCGCCCCCACGACCAAGCTGTGCGCAGAATCGGGTTCGACAGTCACGATTTCCTCCCCACCACCCGGTCGAACCAAGCTCTCATACGTTCTTTGCTTCGCTGCATACGGTTGTAGGAATCGGGAAACTTCAGACGCAGCTTCATGAGGCACCGTCGTGCCCACCGGCTGTCACGAGAGAGCAAGGCCATGCCGATCAGAATCAGCAAAACCCCCTGCAGAATCGGTACGAACAGACCGACAACACCAAGGACCAGACAGGTCCAACCCAAAACCAAACGGACAATACGCTTCACTGTTTCATTCATCGAAGTCTCAAGTCACCATAAGATCGCGTGCAAAAGGATGATATCGCGAAAGACCCCGCATGACGTCTTCCATGCATCCGCCCGCGGAAATATCGCGAGCCATCTTTCGCGTCTGCTCAACGATGTCGTGGTGGGCGAGTAGGTCGGCAAACCGAAAGCGGAGATGGCCCCACTGTCGCAAACCTGTGAGTTCCCCAGGGCCACGCATAGCGAGGTCAGCCTCCGCAATGGCAAAACCGTCGGCGGTCTTGGCAAAGACCTCGAGACGCTGCAACGACATCTCCCCGGCGTCCTCACCAACAACAAGAACGCACCACGAAGGTCTGTCTCCCCTGCCGACTCTGCCTCTCAGCTGATGGAGCTGGGACAGGCCGAACCGCTCTGCCGACTCGATGACCATCACCGAAGCCTCCGGCACGTCGATGCCCACCTCGATCACCGTCGTCGCCGCCAGGACCTGCAACTCCCCAGACCGAAAACGCCGGTAGACCTCCTCCTGAAGCCCAGACTCCAGTCTCCCGTGCAGGACACCGACACCAACCCCCGGCAACGCTCGTTTCAGCTCGTCGACGTGGCTCTCGAGGGCCCGCGCATCGAAGGCATCATTCACCTCGATCAGCGGGAAGACCACAAAGGCCCGCCCTCCTTGGGCGACCTCCTGCCGCACGAACTCATAGACCCGGGTCCGGGACGAGCCATCGCGGATTTCGGTCCGCACCGGTCTCCGCCCCGGAGGCAGCTCGTCGATCACGGACAGGTCGAGATCACCGTACATGGTCAGAGCCAATGACCTCGGAATGGGTGTTGCGGTCATGACCAGCACATGCGGCTGGCGGCCCTTGCTCACCAACCGCTGCCGCTGCGCCGTGCCGAATCGGTGTTGTTCGTCGATCACGACCAGTCCGAGATTGGCAAAATCCACCCCGTCCTGAACGAGGGCGTGGGTACCAACCACAAGGGGCAACCGTCCCGTAGCGAGACCCGAAAGAACGTCTTTTTTCTCGGCCGCCGTCAACGTCCCTGTCAACAATCTCGGCTTCCAAAGAGCCGTCGAAAATAGCTCCGTAAGGGTCGTCAGGTGCTGCGCCGCGAGAAGCTCGGTCGGCGCCATCAATGCCGCCTGAACACCGTTTTCAATGGCGATCAACATGGCGAGTGCCGCGACGACCGTCTTTCCGGAGCCAACATCGCCCTGAACCAGACGTGCCATCGGCGACCCGGCCGAAAGATCTTCCACGATGTCCTTCAAGACCCGCCGCTGCGCGCCGGTGAGGCTGAAATCGAGCATGTCGGCCGCCCGGCGGCGAAGACCGTCGTCAACGCGACACGCCACCCCGCGGCTCTTCTGTAAACGTTCCCTGCGAAGGACGAGGCCACAGGAAAACGCCAGCAGCTCGTCGAAAGCCAACCTCAGATGGGCTGGGCTGCGTTTCTGTTCAACCTCGGAAACCGCCTTTGACGAGGAGTTTGCCGGCGGTTCATGCACAACTCTCAGAGCCTCTGCCAATCCCAGAAGTCCACCCTCCGTCCTCAGATATTCGGGCAGCGGGTCCTCCAATACTTCCAGGGAAGACAACGCGGAATGAATGATCGGACGAATGGCCCTCCCGGAAATAGGGCCGAGCGCGGAATACAGAGGCACGAGACCGCCAACATGTTCGTTTTCTCCGCGGGGTTGCATGACCTCAGGGTTGACGATCTGGAGGCCACCGCGGCGAGACGTGCCGACCTGCCCATAGAGGAGGACCCGAAGATTTTCATCCAGCTGATGCGCGAACCACCGTTGGTTGAACCATACAACCGACAGGCTGCCCGTGGCGTCCTCCAGGCTCCCCTCGACGATGTGAAGCCCACGGCGGCGTGCGCGCCGGCCTCGCACACCAACAAGATGACCCTCGAGAAGGAAAGTCCCCCCCTCCGGGGGAAGGTCCTCAACTGCCGTAACCCGACGGCGATCCTGATATCCGGTCGGAAGATGGAGGAGAAGATCACCGACCGTCGTGACACCGACCGCGGCAAGCTGTGCCTTGCGAACCGGACCCACGCCTCGCAGGCAGTCGACTGAGTCACAGATATCGAGAGTCGTCCCGAGAGTCAGAGGTCTGCTCCGTCGGCCTCCACCTCGTCGACCTCGAAACGACACTGGGTCGTGCCGAAGACCACGACATCCCCAGACTTGATCGGAAATGGGCGGCCTGCGTTGAGACGAACACCATTGACGAAGGTCCCGTTCATGGCCGCCACGTCCTCGACCACCGAAAATGAACCATCCTCTTCCCGTCGAACCCGAGCGTGGCGGCGGGAGATCGACCTTTTTGTATCCACAGCCGTCAGGTCCACGTCGGGGTGGATTCCAGTCACAGGGTCAATACGACCCACGGTGGTTTCTTTGCACTCGGCGAGGGGAAAGGCCGTCCCGGAAACAAGCTCGATGAGCCGAGCGAGGGGATCAGGAGCAGGCTGAGGCCCATCGGTCAGGCCGGACTGATCCAGATCCACCTCGTGACCAAGGCTCTCCTCGAGCAACTGGGTGGTCTGACGAAGACGAAGCACGAGCTTTCGCATCATGCGCACGGCGATTTCGGGGTTGCTGCGAAGAATGAAGGAGAAGGCGGACTGATCGATCATGACCGCCTCGACGTCCGACTTGGCCAACGCAGAGGCCGTGCGTGGAGTCTGGTCCTCGAGCATGCACATCTCGCCGAAGAAATCACCCTTGCCGAGGGTTGCGAGGATCGTCTCCTCGTTACCCATTTTTTTCCTGATCTCGACCTCACCCTTTTCGATCACGTACATCGCCAGGCCGAGATCACCCTCTACGAAAACAACGCTGCCCACGGGAAAGTGGGTTCGCATCGGCTCGAGCGAGTCGTGGGTCACCTTGTCCCCCGAGGTCGTTTTGAACTTGACCATCAATCCCTCCACACGAGCTGGCCGATCCGCGTATCGAGCTCTACCCGAGCACCGATCGGAAAGGCCATGTTCCCTGGACAGTGCCCGAACGGCATTCCCGTCACAACGGGAACCGAATCCGGGACACACTCGAGAAGCAGGCGTTTCCAACGCTCGTTTGTTGCCGGCTCACAATCATGCAAGTTGCCAGAAATCAAGGCTTTCACGGCTCGGAACATACCAGAGGCCCGAACCTGCGTCAAGAGACGATCGAGCTTGTATAGCGGTTCGTGGACATCTTCCAGGAGAACGACAGCGCCCGAAAAATCGATCGCGTAGGGGGTGCCTGCGAGAGCCGCCACAAGACTGAGGTTTCCCCCAAGGGCACGTCCACTCGCACGCCCGTGACGAACCACTGATGCATCACCGATTTCAAAGAGTGGCCTGCCGCAGAGCCTGCCCTCGAGCACCTCTCGCAAACGCTCGCCGCCGCCGTCAGGTCGAGCCAGTTCGGAAACGACCGGACCGTGGATCTGGACGACCCCGCCTCTCAGAGCCAAGGGGTTCAGCAGGGCGGTGAGATCGGAGTAGCCGACGAAGCAGACCCGTGCTTCGATCATCCTCCGCCACGGCAGTTCGTCGAGAATCCGCGTCAGGCCGTACCCACCTCGAACCGCGAATACTACCCGTGCTCCACCATTCAGTAGGGCCTCGAGACCCCGGATCCGCTCCCCGTCGTCACCGGCCAGGTAACCCAGCCTGGCCCGCAGGTTCGGCGCTTCGATCAGCTCGTGCCCCCAGGATCTGAGGACGGCGAGACCCGAATCGAGGCGTTGCGGCTCAACCGGTCCGGAGAGGGCAACAACCCCAATCGGTTCCCCCGGGGCCAGCTTCTCGAATACCGGCTTCATGGCATCACAATAGCAGTGACGGTCGAAGGAGGCTGTAAGCCGGATCATGTTCCCCGTAGGGTGGCGTCCATTCATCTGGGCCCACCGTTACCGCTGGGCTCGAGCAGCCGACCCGAAAACCTCCCTCGTCAACGACGAGAGGCGGGTACAGGCGACCCTGGGTTTCCCTATTTGGCCTTGCTCTGCATGGGGTTTACCGTGCCTTCCCTGTCACCAGGAAAGCGGTGCGCTCTTACCGCACCCTTTCACCC
>CAZCEX010000026.1:0-16714 GCA_964497785.1 uncultured Thermoanaerobaculia bacterium
ACCCAAGTCACGTAGTTGTCGTCCTCACCGACGGCGATCGATGGGTTGGCGGTTTCGTACCCCGAGGTCCCTCCTGTTACACCCCACAGGTAGGACCACGTGTTGCCGCCGTCTATCGAGTGATAGATGTACATCCACTGCAGATTCAGATCCTCGACTGCAACGAAGAGCTCCCCGTCGATCGCGCTCGCAATCGACGGGTTTCCCTCCTCACCTCCCGGGTTGGAATAATCGATCACCGGAACGTCGGCCACCGCTACCCCCGCAACAAACAAAAACAATATTCCGAAGACGACAGCCGGCAATCTCGAACCCAAGTCCATGACAACCTCCACGATCGAATATTCCCAGTTGACGGGCTCCTGAATACGGAACGGTCGAACCTGTCAACCAGAAAGAAGCTCTGAGAATCTCCACGTTTTCGACGTCACAACGTTGCCCCCAATCTATGGCCTGCCTTTCAGCCTGTCAATGCG
Source organism: uncultured Thermoanaerobaculia bacterium (assembly GCA_964497785.1). Taxonomy (GTDB): domain Bacteria; phylum Acidobacteriota; class Thermoanaerobaculia; order Thermoanaerobaculales; family Sulfomarinibacteraceae; genus CAZCEX01. The sequence continues at coordinate 477 of CAZCEX010000026.1, forward strand.
CCAGACGTTGGTGATCTGCAGTGTCCGTGGCCGTGATTGCTGACACGGTTCCTGATCGCTGCCGCCGATTCACCGGAATAGCCGGTACACTCCACCGATTATCCAAGACAAGGAGGCCGCTAATGATCGGATATGTGACCCTCGGGACGAATGATATCGAACGCGCCGCCAAGTTCTACGATGAGCTTCTCGCTGAGGTGGGCGCCGGCCGTTTCATGGAAGAAGAGACCTTCATCGCATGGGCAGTTGCGCCAGACAAGCCGGCCTTCTCAGTGACCCTTCCCTTCGACAAAAAACCTGCGACCGTCGGCAACGGGGTCATGGTCGCTCTGGCGGTCGACAGCCCGGAGAAGGTCGACGCGATCCACAAAAAGGCCATGGACCTCGGCGGCACGGATGAAGGCGCGCCGGGCCCACGCGGCGACAGCGGCTTTTACGCGGCCTACTTCCGCGACCTCGACGGCAACAAGCTCAACGCGTTCTGTATGGGTTAGCATTCCTTCGGGGGAGTGTTGCCATTGAACCAGGACGCAGAAAAGAAACTGCTTGAGAAGCTCAGCCGAATCGAAGCACTGTTCGCCGGCGCCACCACAGACGGTGAGAAGGCGGCAGCTGCAAGCGCCAGGGAACGTATCCAGAACCTCCTCAAGATGCACGAGGAGACCGAGAAACCTGTCGAGTACAAGTTCACTCTCGCCGACATGTGGTCGAGGAAGCTCCTTGTCGCCTTGCTTCGCCGGTATGGAATCAGACCGTACCGATATCCGAGGCAGCGGTATACGACCGTCATGGCCCGGGTTCCGGTCTCATTCGTCGACGAGACCCTCTGGCCTCAGTTCAAGCAGCAGAGCGCGATTCTCCAGGAGTACCTCAACGACGTCACGGACCGGGTGATCAGCGGTGGCATTCACTCGGACCAAAGCGAGGCGGATGTCGTCGAGCAGGGGTCTTTGCCCTTCTGACAAGAACACGGAGCCCTCCAGCTGAGTCAGGTTGATCGTGATTGGCGATCAGGAGGCCATATAGGGCATTTGAAACGCTAAGACGCAAAGAGCGCAAAGGATTTATTTAAAGGGTCTTATGTCCTATCTTCGCGTGCTTCGCGTCTTCGCGGTTCAACTACATGCCGCTGCGGCTGGTGTCGCCCTGGTTTGTGGGGATACCCTCGGTGCGGGTGAACCTGCCGGGTACCCGTGAAAACGATCAACGGCCTTCGAGGTTTGCGAGCATTCGCTCAACGATCTGATTCTCGGGTTGCATGGCTTGCGCCTGCTCGAGGAGGACTCTCGCCTCCCCCGCCCGGCCCTGGTTTGAGATGGCATCGGCAAGAGCAACCAATACCTCAAACTGCGGTTCGTTGTCCGCCAGGAACTCCCGGTAGCGGGTCTCCGCCGCAGCGTACTCCCCGCTCAGGAGACGGGCATCGCCCAACATGAGCAGGGAGCGGGGGAATCGATCGGAAAGCACAATACACGCCTCGAGGTGCGGGATCGCCGCTGGCACCTGTCCGGTATCGAAGAGCAGACGCGCCAGCTCGTATCGGGCGAGCGCGGACGACGGGCAGAACTCGACGGAGCGCTGCAATGAACTGAGTGCTGCGTTGGAGTCCCCGGCCTTGAATGCGGCCATGGCCTGCTCGAGGAATTCTTGGGCACGAAAGGTGAAGATGTCCTGCCGCAAGGTGGCGGGTCCGGGGTGGTCGGGGGCGACGCCATGGGCACGTTCGTAGAACCGGAGCGCCTGCTCGGTCTCGCCCTGAAGAAAAGCCAGTTGCCCCGAAAGGACGAGCCGCACGGCATCACGAATAGGGTCCAAGCTTCTGCCCGGAGGTCCCATTCGTTGCAGAATCAATCTCAGGGTTTCGTGCCAGAAGGACTCCGCCGCCACCTGCACCCCACGGGTCGGGTACTCGAGATATGGATGGTCGTCACTGTTGAGGAGCGACCCCTCTGCGAGGCTGCGGATGTCGTCGGCATCGAGCACCTGAATCGATACAAAGAGGTCGGTATCGTCGTATCCGAGCTCGGAGAGACTGCCGCGGACCGCCGGCGGCCACTGCGTCGTTCGCAAGCGCGCCACCAGCACCTCCTGCTGATCGAGCGAGCCGACGAGAACGCCGTGCTTGTTCCAGCAGTTGGTGGGCAGCCAGAGACTGGCTTGGGGGAAGACCGATGAGAAGGTGGCGAGAATCATGCGCAAGCTCTCGACGGGCAGGTCGATCGGCAACCACGTCGACACCACGCCGCCAGGCGCGAGACGATCCCGGCACGCCTCGAAGTGGTCCTTCGAATAAAGCAGTGACGAGCCCGAGATCCCCGGATAGGTCGAGTCGTTGAGAATCACGTCGTAGTGCCGGTTTGTGGTGCGCACGTAGTTCTTGGCATCGGCGAACACGGTGTTGAAGCCCTGGGTGACAAACTGCGGAAACCACTGATTGGCCTCCCGGACGACATCGGGGTTGATCTCGACGAGGTCGTAGGCGCCGGGCTCGTGCAGGAGGGCCTCTCGGGTCGTCTCGCCACTGCCGTAGCCGATCTGCAGAACCCGATCGGCCGGCCCGTGCAGTAGAAGCGGGATGTGGGCCTGCATCTTCTGCGTGGTCCTCAAATCGGGGGAGGTGCCGGCAACATCGACGCCGTCGACGGAGATCATGCGATAACCCCAGGCGATCGGCGCCACCGGCGGCGGGTCGGTATTGGCTGCGAGGATGGGTAGAGGCGCCACGTCGGACACCGTGACCGTTCCCCGCAGAGCCTCCCGGATCGAGGTGAGGGTGGCGTGGGGGTTTCGCCTCGCCGCCACCTTCCGAGCCGTCTCGCCGGTGGCGGTGAACCCGATCCACCCCAGGAGCACCAGGCACCCAGTCACCGCCGCAAGCGCGGGCCAGCGCACGAGACGCCCGCGTTTGGCGAGTACGATCACACCGAGGCCAATATTGAGGATGGCGAGCCCGACGAGAGTCCGGCTCGTCCCGAGCACGGGCACGAGCAGATAGCCGGCGACCAGGGAACCGACGATATTGCCGGTGGTATTGGTGGCGTAGAGCACGCCCACCCCTCGTCCGCTGCGCCGGTGATCGCGCAGCACACCGGTGACGGCGGGAAGCGCGGCGCCCATGCAGAGACCAGGAAACAGGAGCACCGCAACGGTGAGGGCCGAGCGTCCGGCCAGGGAGGCGAAGGCATCCGGCCACAGTCCGACCGACTGGACCCAGCCGACCACCAGGTCGAACCGCAGAAACAGCAGCACCGTCATGCCGGCGGTGCAGCCGAGACCGAGCTCGATCCACCCGAAGGCTTCGAGATGGCGCGCCCGGTCGCGCACGACCCAGGGGAATGAAACGCTGCCGATTCCGAGCGCCAGAAGGAGGGTACCCAGGACCATCGAGAAGGACAGGATGTTGCTGTCGAGGATGAAGACGAAGGTCCTGAACCAGGCGATCTCGTAAGCCATGGAGGCAAAGCCCGAGCACAGCACGACGGCGAGCAACCAACCCGGGATTATTACATCCCCATTGCCGTCATTGCCTTGGGGCGTTCTCGTTGCCGGTTTTGCAACCCGCTTGTGCTCGCCGGTGAAGAAGCTGGTGGCAAGGGCGCCGATGGCGGCCACCAGTCCGAGCCCACAACCGACCCGAATCGTTCCAACGACCCCGAAACGCAGAATGAGCCAGTATCCGGCAGCAAACACGCCGACTACCGCCCCGAGTGTGTTGGCGCCGTAGAGCCCTCCGAACACCTTGCCGATGAGGCGCCGGTCGGAGGTCAGCGCCTGGCAGAGGAGCGGTAACGTTGCCCCCATCACGCTCGTCGGCAGTACCACCATCAAAAACGCCGCGGCCCACCGCAAGACACCGCCTGACAGAGGCCCGATCCAGAGCTCACCGGCGACCGCCGGCAGGAGGCGGTCCACCAGCGCAACTTGCGCCGGGGACGTCCACACCAGGAGGACCGCCACCAGCTCGAGAACGCCGTACAGGAGTATCGGCCTGCGGACCTGGGCGACCACCCTGCTCGCCACCACTGCGCCGAGCGCGAGGCCAGCCATGAACGCCGCCAACACCGCTGCGTTGGTATGCACACTGTGTCCAAAAACATCCTGAAAGAGGCGCGTCCACGCCGTCTCATAGATCAGGCTCGACGCCCCCGAAAGCAGAAACAGCAGTGCGAGGAGAGGAGTCAGCAAACGGCCGGACATCGGATTCAGCGCACGACTCCGGACCAGGCTGAGGTTGTTCCATCATCGAATCCATCGACGAAGATGATCGATACTGCCTCCCACGGCAGCAGCCACACCTCGCATCCCCCGGCATTGCCCGTCGCCACGTAAAGGTCACCGCCGAAAACGACCATCGACTGCACCTCGTCGTTGTTGCCGCCAAAACCATCGACGTTGTATTGACCCCACGCCGAACCGTTCGAGCTGCCCCACACCTCGGCCCCGGTCGCCGAGTTCAAGGTGCCGACACCGAGGAACCCGGCGAACTCCACCATCGCCGCGCTGGCATGGTTGTTGACATCAAAAAAACCAGAGTCGTTGGCCTGTGACCATGCCGAGCCATCGGGGGAGTTCCAGATCTCGGTCCCTGCGGTCACATTGTTGGTACCGATCCAAAGCTCATCGGCGAAGACGGCCCCGGAGCTGCCTTCGCTGTTGGCGACATCGCCGAAACCCGGCGTATTGGCGAGAGTCCAGGTCGTACCGTTGCTCGTGCGCGCGAGCTCCGTGCCGGTCTCCGAGTTGCTCGTGCTCACGTACAAAGCGTCGCCAAACGCCACCATTGATGATGCGGACCGATTGTGTATCGAACCGAACCCGTCGACATTGACCTGGAACCAGGTCTCGCCGTCGTCCGCGCGCCAGATCTGGGTCCCCGTCTCGGAGTTGCTCGTGCCGGCGTAGAGATGGAGGTCAAAAACCGCCATCGAATAAGTCCCACGGTTGTCGCCATGGCCGAAACCGGCGGCATTCACCTGCTCCCAGTCGCTTGGGTTGACGAATCGCCACACCTCGGTTCCGGTCGCCGTATTGCCCGTACCGACGTAGAGGGCATCGTCGAAAACCGCCATCGCATAGCTGGCTGTGTTGAAACCGCCGAAGCCATCCACGTTGATTTGCTGCCACTGTGTTCCGTCGGTGGTGCGCCAAATCTCGGTTCCGGTCGTCCAGTTCAGGGTTCCGGCGTACAGCGCGCCGTCAAAAACGACCAGAGAGCCAATACCGACGTTTTCGCTGTCGCCGAATCCTGCCGGCACACCGGCCGAGTCACCAACGACCTGTTGCCACGGGTTCTGGGCCATTCCGGGACCAGCAAACAACAGCCCGCCAACGACCGCCACGATTACGAGAAATGGTCTCATAGGAAAGGACCTCCCGTCCTTTGAGGACCATACTACTTCAGCAGCCGGGAGCACCGTGTATAGTCGCCAACGAGCACCATGCGGATCCTCTTCGTCGTTCACGGCTTTCCCCCAGACGCCCTCGGCGGTACCGAGATCTATACCGAGGGCATCGCCAGGGCGATGCGCGAAACTTTTGCGGAGGAGGTCTTCGTGATCACCCGCGAAGCGGACGAGCAGCGCCCCGAGTACGCGGTTCGTGAGTACGAACGACACGGACTCACGGTCTTTTCGATCAACAATAACTTCAGCCGGTGCCAGTCCTTCGCCGAGACCTACAGGAGCCCGGCGATCCGATTGATCACCTCACGCCTGGTCGACAGGATTGAGCCCGACATCGTGCACATCCAGCACCTCACCTGCTTGTCGACCGAGCTGGTGCTGGAGCTGGGACAACGTCGCATCCCGACGGTCTTCACGCTCAACGACTACTGGCTCATCTGCCACCGCGGCCAGTTGCTCGATACAAATCTTGAGCGATGCGAAGGCCCCCAGCAGGGTTGCGATCGCTGCGTCATGCCGCACGCGGGCCTCAGCGGACCCGGCTATTCATCAGCCGCCGCACTCGCTGCTCTTGTTGGCCGTCTGCCTGGGGGCATTGCTCGCCCATTGCGCCGCATCGGGGGGCGGGTCGTACCCTTCCTCGGTCGCCGTGCAAATGCCGCCGACGCCGGTCTCGAACGGTCGCGCCACATGCTCGACATCGCTGGACGGACCAATCTTTTCCTGGCCCCATCGCAAACGTTGCGGGATCACTTCATTCGGTTCGGCGTGCCCGCGGAACGAGTGCGCCACATTCACCAGGGCATCGACCACGGCCCGTTAGAAGATCTGAAGCACGAGCCGAGCGATCGCCTGCGAATCGGGTTCCTCGGCAGCATGATGGCCTCCAAAGCGCCACACATCCTGCTCGAGGCCTTCGCCCTTCTGCCCGAAGGCGCAGCGACCCTCGAAATCTTCGGTGGCTTCGCCGCCTACCACGGCGACGACAGCTACCGTCAAGAGGTCGAGCCGCTGCTCGACCGGCCGGGGGTGAACCACCACGGCTCGTTGCCTCACGACCAGGTGGCGAAGGCCTTCGCCGCAATCGACGTTCTCGTCGTTCCATCGATCTGGCTCGAGAACGCCCCGTTCGTCATCAGGGAGGCGTTCATCGCCGGCACCCCGCCGATCGTCACCGACCACGGCGGCATGGCCGAGATGGTGCGTCACGATGTCGACGGCTTACGCTTCACTCCCGGAGACCCGCACGCGCTGAGCGACGCGCTGCGGCGGTTCCTTACCGAACCGGACCTGCTCGAACGGCTGCGCGGCGGAGCACCGCAGGTCATGACGATCAACGAGGACGCGACGCAGCTTCGGTCGATCTACGACGACCTGCTCGCCCAACCGGTGGAGGAGGTTCCGTCGGGCCGCATGGCTGCCGTCGTGCTCAACTACTGTACCCCGCAAGACACCATGCTCGCCGTACGTTCGCTGCAGTCCGCCGAAGCCCCGCCCGAGCACATCATCGTCGTCGACAACCATGGGGGCGACGGCTCGGTCGCGTTCTTTGAAAACCACATCCACGACTGCGAGATCCACGAGACCCAAAGCAATCTGGGCTTCTCGGGCGGCTGCAATACCGGCATTCTCCGCGCCCTCGAGCTCGGTGCCCAGTCGATCCTGCTGGTCAACGGCGACATCGTGCTCTCGGCCCACGCGCCGGGTCTCCTGCAGCACGCCCTCGACGAGGACGAAGGGGTGGGAATCGCCGCGCCTCTCGTGCTCAATCGCAACGACCCGGCTCGCATCGATTCGGCGGGCATGATGTTTCACAGACTGACCGGCCGCATGCGCCATCGCCTGGCCGGCGCCCGCCATCAGCCGGAAATGGTCGGCGACCGCGAACGGGTTGCGGCGGCCATGGGGTGCGCCATGCTGATCGATCGTAAGGTCTTCGAGACCATCGGGCTGCTCGACGAGGACTACTTCTTCTCCTTCGAGGATCTCGATTATTGTCTGCGCGCCAAACGAGCCGGCATGGAGACCGTGGTCATCGGTGACGCCATCGCCTACCACGCCGGCAGCCAGTCAATCGGCCCGCGTTCGCCGTCACGGCTTTATTACGCAACTCGCAACCACCTGCTCGCCGCCCAGCGCGCCGCGCCTCTGCCGGCGCCGCTGGCCCTTGGTCGGGCGACGATCATCCTCGGGCTCAACCTCGCTTTCGCCGCCCGCAGCGGGTGGGTCTCTCTCGGTCGCGGCACCCATGAATGTCTGCGCGGAGCATGGCATCACATAAGGGGCCGCTACGGCGAGGACCGAACATGAAAAACATGCTGACGATCACCGCGATTCTAGCGGTTTTCGTGGTCGGTTCCGGTTCCGAGAGCCACGGCGCCGACCAACTGCAGTACCTCGTGCCGGCGGTCGCTCGGGTACCGGGTGAGGCGGGCAGCCTGTGGCGCAGCGACCTCGTACTCCACAACCCCGGCAGCGTCCCGGCGACAGCGACCCTTCAGTACATCGAGCGCGACCAGGCAAACCCCTCACCGGCTGAACGAACGCTCTCCATCGAGCCCGGAGTCTCGGTACTTTCCGAGGACATTCTGCTGACGGTATTCGACGTAGGCGAAGGCGCCGGCGCTCTGCTCATCGTCTGCGACCAACCTGTCGTGATCTCGTCGAGGACGTTCAACCTGACTGCCGACACCGACGGTACGGCGACAACGTGGGGACAGTTTGTGCCCGGCGTCCCGGTGGCCTCCTTCGCAGCCACGGCGCTCAACCTGCTACCCCAACTGACCAACAACGCGGTATTCCGGACCAACCTTGGCATCGTCAACCTCGGCTACGACGAGCTCTTGGCGTGGGTCGCCGCAAAGGTCTTCGACGGCGAAGGCCCCAAGGCACGAATGTACCGGGTCCCGGCCAACGGAATGAGCCAGATCAACGGGCTGCTCGGCGAAACCGGCGAGCCAATCGACGACGCGATGATCTCGACTGATACCGACTTCCTCTCTGGCCCCTACCTCGCCTGGGCCTCGGTCGTCGACAATCAAACCGGCGACGCCATATTCGTGCCGCCCATCACTCCCCTTGGGGAGCAGGTCTACATCCCTGCTGCCGCCCACACAGAGGGCCTCAACGGCTCCGTCTGGCGAACCGACCTCGAGGTCACGGGCGACCCCCACCTGCCGGTGAGCTACCGTCTCGAGTGGCTCCCGGCCGACATCGACAACAGCAACCCCACGGGCATCGACTTCACCCTCGAGCCGGGTCAGGCCCGCCGCCACCACGATGTCGTAGGGACCGACCTCGGCGCCACCGGCGTCGGCGCCCTGCGAGTGCACATGATCGTTGGCCATGCCCTCATCACGAGCCGCACCTATACGGTGACCGAAGCCGGCTCATTCGGGCAGTTCGTCGGCGGGCAGCCCGCTGCTGCGGCCGTTTTGTTCGGTGGCGAATCGGTTCTTGTGCACCTTCGACAATCCCCTGACGAATCTGCGGGTTATCGTTCGAACGTCGGCGTGGTCAATACCTCGGCGACGACCATCGACGTCGTCGTCGACATCCATGATTCCGCCGGCGCCTTTCTGACCACCGTCTCATTTGCGGTTCCGCCGTTCAGCATGCACCAGGTCAACCACATCCTGCGCGGACTGCGCCCTACCGGCATCGACCTCGCCTCTGCGCGTATCAGCACCACGACCGAAGGCGGTTCCTTGCTCGCCTACGTGTCAGTGATCGACAACAGGAGCAACGATCCGATTTTTGTGCCTGGTCAGGTCACCCTCACACGACACCAGGCTGCCGTTCATCCCCTTGAGAGGCTTCAAGATATTGGGCTCGGACCGAGGCCCGCCGTCACTCCGCGTGAGATGGAGATCAGACAGGTGAACGATCCGGTATGGCGTCATCCCGGCAGCGTCGCCCCGGCCTGCACCGGAACCAGAACCTCCATGCCCATCATCGGCCAGATGAATATGACGAAGATGGCAACCACGACCATCAGCAGCAAGCTGGCCGGGATGCCGGCCTTGAAGAACTCGGCCGACGAGAACTGCTTGCTTTCGTAGGCAATGGCGTTCGGCGCTGCACCGACCAGGAGGAGGAACGGCATTCCCGCAGCCACCAGCGCGCCGTAGAGGATGACCTCGCTGCCGACACCCAGGTAAGGAGCGATCTTCAGCGCCACCGGCACGCAGATGGCGATAGCGGCGACGTTCATGATGAGGTTGGTCATGATGAGCACGAAGAAGATCACGCCGAGGATGAATACGACTGCCGGGGCGGTCTGCAAGAGAGAGACGGCGTTGACGGCGATCCAGTCGGCGGCCCCAGTCTCCACGAGACAGTATCCCAGGCTCATCGCACCTCCGAAGAGCAGGACGATGTTCCAGGGGATCTGCTCGAGGTCCTTGCCGTCGAGGATTCCCAGCACGAAGAACAGAACCGTTCCGAGAAGGATCACGCCGCTCTTGTCGATCGACGCCAGAGCCGGCACGAAGGACCTCAGGCTCAGTGTCAGCACCGCCGCACCGATGATGGTCGCAGCCAGGATCTCCTGGCCGCTGATCCCGCCGAGCTGCTGGTTGAGTTCCTGGGCGCGCTGGCGCAGACCCGGGACCCGGTCGCGCTCAGGTTTGAAGAGGACCATGATCAGGCCCCACAATACGAAGGTCATGACCCACCCGACCAGGAACATGTACCAGGTGAGCCCGAAGAAGCTGATCTCCTCGCCGGTAATCTGAGTATAGAAGCCGATCGCAACCGCCCCACGCGCCGCGCCGAGCAGAGTCACAATACTGCCGGCGCCGGCAACGAAAGCCATGCCGATGAAGAGTCCCTTGCCGAACTTGGTCGGTTTCTCGTCCTCCTGATAGAGTCGATAGATCGCGACCAGCAGTGGAAATACCGTCGCTGCCACCGCGGTATGGGCCATGACGTGGGTCAGAGCCGAGGTGAGCACGAAGCAGCCGAGATAGATCATGCTCGTCCGCTCGCCGACCACCATCAACATCTTGTAGGCCAATCTCCGGGTGAGACCGGTCTTGGTGAATACCATGCCGATGACGATCGACCCGAAGATGAACCACACCGATGGGTGAAAGAACTCCTTGAACGCCAGCTCGGTGCCCCGGATCGCACGCCCGTCGCCGGCGAAGAACACATCGGGGCGAATGAGGAAGAGCGCCTGGATCACCCCGATCGCGATGCTCGTCACACCGATCGGAACGACCTCGAAGACCCACCAAACAGCCGCGATGAGGAAGAGCCCGACAGCGGCCTTGCCCTGTGAGGTGAGGGCGAAGTGCTCACCTACCGGGTCGACGGCGTCGGGCCAGGCCGGAGAGAGGTAGACGGCGAAAAAGAGCCCGAGGCCGAGAAAGATGAAGAAGAGTCTCCTCCAGTCAATCTCGGTCTGTGATCCTCCAAGGCCGAAAGCCGAAGATATTATCGATTTGCGCTTGGGCGAACCCCCGCTGGAAGCCACGTCACGTGCTTTGGCCGCCATCATCTACCACCCGTCAGCAACGAAAACAACCTGAATAAAAACGTCATACTTATTCATATTCCGGATTCCCCGCCGTGCTCCACGATGAAATGAGCAAAGATTTTGGACCTAAGATGAGCGCTGTCTGGCTCACCTCCCGCCAGCCAAGGAGCTTGGGCTGCTCCTCACCGGGTCGGGCGCTGCCGTTGTACCGGCCGCGCGAGATCGCGATGGTTGGCATATTCCTGGTACCTCGTGTGAACCCTGGAGCGAGTGGTCACCGCTCGATGATCCAAAGCCCCGCAACTCTTCTTTCGACACAATACCACGAGATGACCGACGCCAAAAGAAGCTTGAGAAAGATTTCTCAAGCTACCTCTCATCGTAGTTTTCTCGAGATCGTGTCCCTTTTTCAGAACCAGTCACCGGGGGAGTTGCTAACCGATCACCTTGTAGAGATTCACCATCTCGATGGCGGAGTGTGCGGCATCCCAGCCCTTGTTGCCGGCCTTGGTTCCGGAGCGTTCGATGGCCTGCTCGAGCGTGTCGGCCGTGACGAGGCCATAGACGACCGGCAGTCCGGTCTCCATCGCGATGCTGGCGATGCCCTTGGCGGACTCGCTGGCGATGTAGTCAAAGTGGGGGGTGTCACCACGAATCACGGCGCCGAGACAGACGACGGCGTCGTACTCTCCGGAGCGCGCCAGCTTGGCGGCGACGTAGGGGATTTCAAAGGCCCCCGGCACCCTCGTCACGGAGAGATCCTCCTCGGCGCCACCGTGGCGCCGGATGCAGTCGATCGCTCCTTCGAGCAACTTCTCGGTGAAGAGGCTGTTGAAACGACTGACGATCAGCGCGAGCTTGATGCCGGTGGCATCGAGCATTCCTTCGTACTCTGTGTAGGCCATCATCGTCCTCCTGTCCCGCGTGTCATTCCAGATTCAAGAGATGTCCGAGCTTGTCTCTCTTGGTTTTTAAGTAACAGTCGTTGAACTCCGTCTCACCGACCTGCAGCGGCTCACGTCCAACCACCTCGAGCCCGTAGCCCTTCAGACCGACGATCTTGCGTGGGTTGTTGGTCAGGAGCCGAATCCGATTGAGGCCGAGATCGACGAGGATCTGCGCACCGACCCCGTAGTCTCGGAGGTCGGCTTCGAACCCGAGTTCCTCGTTGGCCTCGACGGTGTCGCGACCCGCCTCCTGCAGCTTGTAGGCGAGGATCTTGTTGGCGAGCCCGATTCCCCGGCCCTCCTGCCGCATGTAGAGCACGACTCCGACGCCTTCGCTCTCGACCCGCCTCATGGCCGTATGCAGCTGATTACCGCAGTCACAGCGCAGAGAGCCGAGCACATCGCCGGTCAGACAGCTCGAGTGCACCCTGACGAGGGGGGCATCCTCCGCCGCCAGGTCGCCTTTGGTCAAGGCGAGGTGGTGGTGGGGATCGATGTCCGACTTGTAGAGGTGGAGTTGGAAAATACCGAACTCGGTCGGCAATTTCACCGTCGCCAGCCGGTGCACCATCATCTCGGTGCGGCGCCGGTAGGCGATCAGATCCCGGATGGTGATGAGCTTCAAATCGTGCTGCTCACAGAAACGCACCAGCCGCGGAACCCGCGCCATCGTGCCGTCGTCGTCGATGATTTCGCAGAGAACGCCGACCGGGTTGAGCCCGGCCAGCCGGGCGAGATCGACGCTCGCTTCGGTGTGGCCCGCACGGGTCAGGACTCCGCCGTCAAGGGCCTTGAGGGGAAAAACGTGACCCGGCCGAGCGAGATCCTGCGGCCGGCACTCGTCGTTGGAGAGTGCCATGATCGTCGTTGCCCGATCGTGGGCCGAGATCCCGGTCGTCGTCCCCAGAACCGCGTCCACCGACACCGTAAAGCGGGTGCCGAGTAAGGCCGTATTGTCCTTCACCATCTGGTGAAGCTCGAGCTTTTCGATGCGATCCGTCGACAGGGGCACACAGATCAGTCCGCGCCCATGGGCGGCCATGAAGTTGACCGACTCGGGCGTCACCTTCTCGGCCGCCATGATCAAGTCACCCTCGTTCTCACGATCGGCATCGTCGACCACGACCACCATCTTGCCGTTGTGGATGTCATCGACCGCTTCGGGAATCGAGCTGAATTGAATCTCTTCGTCTGCCATGTCACCAACCACTTTCTATGAGTTTTTCGAGAGTCAAGGGTGCGCCGGTCCGCTGCCCCATTGCTTTGAGTATGTACTTACCAATGAGATCGAACTCGAGGTTGAGGCCGTCCCCGACCCGAAGGCCTTCGATCGTCGTCTCGCGGACCGTATGCGGTATGACGTTGACGCACAACCAGCCGGAGGCCACCCGGTTGACGGTCAAGGATACGCCGCTGATGGCGATCGATCCCTTTTCGATCACCAGCTGGTCGTACTCCGGGTCGAAATCGACTGCAAGCTCGAGTGAATTGCCTACCGTCTTCAGGGAGCTGACCCTACCAACGGTGTCGACGTGCCCGGTGACGAAGTGGCCGCCAAGCCGATCTCCGACCCGAAGGGCCCTTTCGAGATTGAGTCCCGCGCCGGTGCGGTAGCTCCCGAGAATGGTGCGGCCGGCGCTCTCCGCCGACGCCTCGACGACGAACTGCCCCGGCGACGCGCCGATGACCGTCAGGCACGTGCCGTCGCAGGCAATCGACTCGCCAAGCTCGATCGTATCGTCGGCGATCGGCGTCGACACCGTCAGAACCGTGTAGTCACTCCGCTTTCGGATCGCGGAGATCGTGCCGACCGACTGTACCAGCCCGGTGAACATCAGCCGTCTCTCCGCGTGTAACCGGTGAACACCATGTCGTCTCCGAGCGCTTCGAAGCGGGCTTCCGTAAATCGGATTGCGGCGCCGAGGTCACGAATATTCAGGTCGCCAACGGCGTCGATACCGTCGCCGATGATCTTCGGTGCGGTGATCTGCACCCACTTATCGACCAAACCACTGCGCAGGAAAGACGTCACCACCGCCCCTCCACCTTCGATGAGCAAGGACTGCACTCCTTCTTCGTCCGCCTTTTTCAACAACCCGGCGGGATCGACCCACCCATCCTCTCCGGTATCGAGCCCCCATACCGCGACTCTGCGCAGAAGCCCCAAGCGACCGGCCTCTGCAGCCTTTTCCCGGCTGGTCGCGATGATCGTCTTGCCGTCGTCGTTGTTCTGCAGGAGCTGACACTCGGGAGGAAGGTCGAGGGACGTCGTCAGAATGATTCGGAGAGGGTTGTCGCCCTCGACATGGCGCACGGTCAGAGCGGGGTCGTCGACGAGCACGGTGCCCATGCCGACGACCACCGCATCGACCTCTGCCCGAAGCCGGTGGGCCAGGCCACGCGCATCGGGACCGCTGATCCACTGCGAGTCCCCTGTTCGAGTCGCGATGCGCCCGTCGAGGGTCTGTGCGGTCTTGACGACCACCCAGGGTCGTTTGTTGCGCTGGTAGCCGAAGAAGATCTCGTTCAGAGCCGCAGCATCGAGCCCGAGCACACCGCCTTCGACCTCGAGCCCGGCCTCACGGAGCTGACGGGCGCCGCCGCCGCTGACGCGTGGATTCGGGTCATCGACGGCGTAGACAACCTTGCTGATGCCGGCCGCCACGATGACGTCGGTGCACGGCCCTGTGCGCCCCTTGTGACAACATGGCTCAAGGGTCACGTAGAGACAGGCGCCGCGGGCCGCATCATCCGCGGCCGCGACGGCCACGACCTCGGCGTGATCTTCCCCGGCCGCGTGGTGCCAGCCCTCGCCGACAACGACGCCGTCCTTGACGACCACGGCGCCCACCATCGGGTTCGGAGAGGTGCGACCCCGCGCCCGAGCTGCGAGCTCGAGCGCTCGCTTCATCATGTCGATGTCGGCCCGTGTGGCCATAAAAAACCCCGTCCTGCAACTCCAGGGCGGGCATAACGAGAGCGGCATACAGCCGCGTCTCCGACCGCTCGACCAATCGCACCATGGCGCGGCCGTGCTTCTGGTTTGCCTCTCCCATCCGGACTGTAACCGTCGGCGCCTGAATCTCACAGGCTCTGCAGGATCGTTTGTTACATGACCCTGCTCGCGGGCTATACCGCCGGTCGAGGAATTTCACCCCGCCCCGAAGCTACCAGGAGCCAATATACGCCGGTTTCGCAGATTGGCAAGGGGTCGAAGGGTCAAAAAGTCGAAGAGTCAAAAAGTCTAAAAGGCAACCACCCTGGCCGACAGAAGGCTACCGCGTCTTCGGCCGATAGCGGATGATGCTTACGTCCTCAACCGTGATGAGGGCGCCGCAATCCGCCTCGTCGAGCAGATCTTCGATCCGATCGACAAATGGCCCGATGCGCTGCGGCAAGTCGACGACCTCGATGACCACCGGCAGGTCCTCCGAGAGGCGCAACAAACGTGAGGAGTGCACCACCGAACGAGCGCCGAATCCTTCCACTCCCCGCAGCACCGTCGCCCCCGGAAGACCCATCGCACGCGCTTCGCGCACGATGACCTCGAAAAGCGCCTTGCCGTGCAGGCGATCGCTCTCACCGATGAAGATCCTGACAGACTGGCCTTCGGCACGCGCTTTCGTCATGGCTACAGCCTTTCACCAATCTGGATTCCGGCCCATGCGACGGCGAGGCCGATTATGAGGCTCGCACCGACGTTGGCCACCGCAAACCGAAGGTCCCCGACCCTCACCGCCTCGAGCGTTTCATAGGCGAAGGTGGAGAAGGTCGTGAACGCCCCGAGCAGACCGACGGCAACCAGAATCCGCACCGTCGGCTGGAGCAGGATCCTTCCCGACGCCGTCGCCCCCATCAGCATTCCCAGAATGAAAGCGCCGACGATGTTGACCGTGAAGGTCCCCCAGGGGAAGGGGTGCTGACTCGTCAGGCGAGACACCATGCCCGACAACCAGTAGCGGGCGATCGCGCCGAACGCGCCCCCAAGACCAACTGCGAGCGTACGCTCCAGAAAAGGGCTCATCGCGGAACATCATACCGATGCCGGCAACAGACATGAGAAACACATTTGAACAGGAGCACGCAGAGATCGCAGAGAATTTTTCCTACCTCTGTTTCCTCCTGTTAAAAATAGACCGCCCTGCTTCTCAATCGCGAAAGGGCATTGCATGAGTCGCAAAGTCCTTCGAAGCCGCCAAGCCTGCATGAACACATCTAAACAGGAGGAAACAGAGAAAAACCTCGCCCCGTGCTGTCTCTGCGATCTCTGCGTCCTCCTGTTCAAAATGTCTTATCCGCCTTCCATGCCAGTAATCGCGCTCGGCTTCAAGCAGTGGTTTTCGGCTTCCAAGATTCTTGCGCGGAACGAGAACGAAATTGAACAGGAGGACGCAGAGACCGCAGAGA
>CAZCEX010000027.1:0-16686 GCA_964497785.1 uncultured Thermoanaerobaculia bacterium
GCGTTTTTTCGGCAGTAGTCCAACACCTCGCGGCACTCTTCGATAGTGGTTGGCCGAGCGACGAGGGAACGCGAACGCATGGAACCGACCAGGGAGTCGATCTCTTTCCATTCCATGAAGGCCGGCATGTCTTGACTGGTTTCTGGCATCGATCTCTCCCGACGGCTCATGACCGGAGTGCATGATACATGCGCTGGCCCCGGGCTGGTGCCGGGTACCGGCCCCCGCCCGCCCGGCCAGGACAGGGTCGAAGAGTCAAAAAGTCAAAGAGGTCAAAAAGGGCCCCCACCCTCCCGGATGCGAGATGCGGGATTGCCTGATGCCGGACTTGACCGTCGTGACGACTGTCCTGGTGGTAGCAGGCGTCCCGCCTGCGGAGAGGAACCTCGACCGGCGCCGAACGTTGCCGCTGTGGCCGCACCTGCCCCTGTCGACTGCCACTGGGCCCGGCATGGGAATAGTCCTTTCGCGAAGATTGCTATCCGAGCTGGATGAGTGGGGGAAGTTGTGTCAGCGCCAGGGAAATCGTGCGCTTGGCGTGGGTAATCTGCGCTGGCGTCGTTGTCCTTTTGCTGTCGCCAATGACCGGCCTCGCCCTCGACCCCGATCGGGAGCTCGACCAGTACGTCAGGCGGACATGGGATCAGTCGAGCGGGCTTCCACAGGCATCGGTGACCGCGCTGGTTCAAGATCGTCAGGGGTACCTCTGGGTCGGCACCTTCGGCGGCCTTGCCCGCTTCGACGGTGTTCGATTCGAGACCTTTCGCACCGCGGACCATCCCGGTCTGTCGGGCAACCGCATCATCTCACTTGCCGAAGATCGGGATGGAAAGCTCTGGATCGGTACCGAAGCCAGTGGTGCAAGCATTTACAGCGAAGGCCGATTCTCTCGGTTTGAACCGTCGGACGGCCTTCCACTCGGGTTGGTCGGCGCCTTCCGTCAGGGCCTCGGCGACAATTTCTGGATCGCCTGCGAAGGTGGGCTGCTCCGAGTCAACGGCGATCGGTCCATTCGATTCACCCCAGAAGACGGTCTCGACGGTGGCGAGGTCACCGCGGTCCTCGAAACGCCACAGGGTCTGTGGGTCGGCACGAAAGCCGGTCTTTTCCGCCGGCACGGCGAGGCTTTCCGTCCTGCGGCGCCGCACATCTTCTCCGGTACTCGCATCGGGACGATTCTGAGTACGAAGGATGGGGGACTGTGGGTCGGTGGGGAGGCGGGCCTTTTTGAGGTCGGTGATGACGGTGTTGCTCTTGGTATTTCAGATCGTGACCTTGCCCCAGGTCGTGCCATCGAGGACCGGGATGGCAACATCTGGTTTCCAGCCGAATCGTTGTGGAGATTGTCCAGGCCGGTAGGCCGCGAGACCCTGCGCACGGCCTTCTTGGCCATGGGTGGGGCACGGGTAGTGTTCGAGGACAGAGAGGGCAGCCTGTGGGTCGGGACCAATACCGAGGGACTCGTACAGCTTCGCAACGGCGCTGCCGTGTCCTACCCGCTGTACGACCGGCCCGTCAGCGCCGTACCGATCATCGAGGACGGCAGTGGTGGTCTCTGGGTCGGGCTGCCATGCGTCTCGCTTGTTCACTTCACCAGGACCGGGATCACGATGTACGGCGAGGATTCCGGACTGAAGTCCCCGTGCGTATGGTCCCTGCTGCGGGACCGATCCGGCCAGCTGTGGGTCGGCAGCTTCGGCGGTGGCGTCTTCAGCTTCGACGGAGAGATGTTCACCCGGATCCCGGGACCCGGCTTTGAGGTCAGAGCCTTGTGGCAGGACCGTGACGGCACACTATATGCGGGCACAGAGGACGGTCTCTACCGGTTTTCGGCTTCGGGTTTCGCTGCGCAACCCATCTCGGGAACAGAGGGTTACGAGATTCAGTTCATCAACCAGGTGGACGACGCCTGGTGGTTGGGTACAACGGCTGGTCTGCAGGTTGTCTCGCCGGACCGGGTCGTGTCCTGGACGACGGCAGAGGGGCTCTCCAACAACTCCGTTCGTGCCGTGCACCTCGACGAGCGGGGCGTTGCGTGGGTGGGGACCTACGGTGGCGGGCTCAACCGTCTCGAAGACGGGAAGGTCACAGTATTCGGTCGTGCTCAGGGATTCCCCGACGACGTCGTTTCGCGGATCATCGAGGATCACAACCGTCGACTCTGGATGACCAGTAACCACGGGGTATTCAATGTGCCACGGCGTCAGCTCGACGAGGTTGCTGCGGGAAGCAGGCTCACCCTCGATGTCGAGATCTTTGGTGTCGGTGACGGCATGCGAACCGCCGAATGTAACGGCGGCGGTCAGCCTGCGGGTTTGTTGACCCAGGACGGCAAGCTCTGGGTGCCGACCATCGAGGGCATCGCCGTGATCGACACCAATGATCGCGCAGAGAATGCCGTGCCGCCTCCGGTTTTCGTCGAGAAGGTGGTCGTCGATGGTGAGGCCGTGGAGGCCGGAGGTGGTGTGCTCCACCTCCCGCCCAGCAGTCGTAACCTGGAAATCCACTACACCGCCCTGAGTTTCGTCGACTCCGGGCAGGTCCGTTTTCGGTATCAGCTCACAGGTATCGACCGCGACTGGGTCGATGTTGGCAACCGGCGTATTGCCTACTACGCCTTCTTGCCCCCGGGCGACCATGATTTCCGGGTCAGGGCTTTCAATGCGGATGGGGTCCCGAGCGCCGGGGATGCCGTGCTGACGATCCACCTCGCGCCGCCTTTCCATCAGACCTGGTGGTTTCGCGGCCTCGGCGCTGTTTTGTTGGTCTTGGCCGGCCTTGCGATCGCCTGGATCAGGATCCGAAGGTTGCGAAGCCATGAGCGTCGCCTCGCGGAGTTGGTCGCCGTGCGTACGGCCGAGCTGAAAGTTGTGCTCGAACTCACCCGCAAGGTCAACGCCGGGCTCGTGCTTGAGGACGTGCTCGACGCCCTCTACGAGAGCTTCAAGACGATCATTCCCTACAACAGGATAGGTTTTAGCGTCCTGTCTGAAGACGGCGCGACCGTGCGCGCCTTGTGGGCGCGCAGCGACGGAGAGATCACGGGGATCACTCTTGGTTACGAACTGAGGATGGACGAGACGAGCCTCGGGGAGGTCATGCTGTCCGGACGTCCCCGCATCCTCAACGATCTCAGCCGGTACCTCGAGGAACACCCGGACTCGGCCTCGACGCGAGATATCGTGGCTGAAGGCATGCAGGCGAGCCTGACCATTCCCCTGAATGTGATGGACACCCCCGTCGGGTTCCTCTTTTTCTCGAGCCGCAGGCCGCGCGCCTACGAGTACGCCCACACCAAGGTATTCGAGCAGATCGCTGCCACGCTGTCACAGATCGTCGTCAAGTCGCGCCTGTATGGGGAGTTGCTCGAGACCAGGCATCAGCTCGAGGAAGTGAACCGGGAGCTGCAGGCCCTCGCCAACCTGGATGGGCTGACGGGTATCCCGAATCGGCGTTCTTTCGATCTCCAACTCGATCGAGAATGGAGGCGTGGGATTCGGTCCGCTGCATCCCTGTCCATCCTCATGATCGACATTGACCACTTCAAGGACTTCAACGATCTTCACGGCCACCAAAGTGGCGACAGCTGCCTCCAGGAAGTGGCTAAAATCCTCCAGACTGGGCTCCGCCGAGCGGGCGATTTCACCGCCCGTTATGGCGGCGAAGAATTCGTCGTCATCCTGCCCGAGACGAATGCTCCCGAGTTGGAGCGCATTGCCGAGCAGCTCCGGAACAGTGTCGAGCAAGTCCGCTTTCCCCACCCCGAGACCAACGCCGAGCTTCGGGTAACGATCAGCATCGGTGGATCGACCACGATCCCAGCCGCCGACCGCTCAGGTTCAAACCTGGTGGCGGCGGCCGATCACGCCCTGTATCAGGCCAAGAATGCGGGCAGGAATTGGTGTCTCTTCGCGAGGGTGAACGGGGACGGGTGAGGTCCTACTCGATCGCCTCGAGCATGGCACGAGCCGCATCGACATCAGGATCTTTCTCCGGGGCGAGTTCGATGAACTTTTCGAGGTGCTCGCGAGCACCTCTGTTGTCGCCGGCGTTGACCAGGATCAGGCCGAGAATGTAGTTCGCGCGTGGGTCGTCCCAATTGACCCTGAGCACGAGATTGACGAGCTTCCTCGCCTCGTCGTATTTGTTCTCTTCAAAGAGTTCGAACGCCCGTTGGTTGACCCTTTGCGAGACGTACTGCCCCTCGATCGCAGCGTAGTCGCCCATCGCGACCGCCAGACCCTCTTTGTTACCGGCCAGCGATGCCTCGAACCTGATCTTCAGGGCCAGGGCGTTTTCGGGGTCGAGCCCGAGTACGGTTTCGGCGTTCTCGAGGGCGTCGTCGATCTGTCCGTCGGCGAGTTGAACCGCCGCAAGCGCAGCGTAGGCCTCGGGTAACGTTGGATCGAACTCGATTGCCTCGAGAAAGCGATTCTTGGCCTCATCGTAATCTTCTGAACGATAGGCGTCGGCGCCTTCGTTGAAGATCCGGGCCGCGGCATCGACATTGCCCCCGGTGATATTGAGCCTCGCCAGGGCCTGGGCCGCCTTTTCATCGTCACCAAGGACCTTGTTGGCGCGATAGGCTACGAAGAGTGCGATAGGGTCGTCTGAATTGAGGGCCAATGTTCTGCCGGAGAACTCTGCCGCTTCGGTCCATTGCTCTCGCTGCAGGGCGATCAGCGAAAGCCCCGATAGGGCGGGGGCCATGTTCTCGTCGTACTCGAGCGCGGCCCGAAATCGGTCGCGGGCGGTGCCGGCGTAGCCTGCGGCGAGGGCCTCGATACCCTCGTTGTAAAGCTCGGCGGCGGGGTCCATCGTGGCAGCCTGCTCACGTTCACGAAGGATCTCGTCTTTTCCCTCGTCAACCTCCTCCATGGTCAGCATGGTGAAGAAACGTTCGTTCGGTTCGCCGGGCTTGAGGTTGACAGTGGTCTGAAGTACGGCATACCCGCGCCGCACGAGAAACGCTTCGAAGCCGATCTTGGCGTTCTCCACCGGGATGGTGAAGTACCCCTCTCTGTCGGTGATTGTTTCGGCTCTGAATGACGGGTCGTCCGGGGAGGTGAGCGTGACCTTGACCTTCCTCACGCCCCTGTCGCCGTCGAAGTTGAGCACCCTTCCGGCAAGGGTGCCCGAAAGATCATCTGCAAAAACGGTCGAACATATGACGGTGAGAGACAGGACGAGAACGAGGGTATTGATGGTGGTCGTGCGATATGGGTGCACTTGACAGCCTCCTGCGTTTGAACTGGCGGGCGATTCTTCCGGAAATATTGAGCCCCTGTGATCGCCGGGGGAGTCACCTTCGACGACCTCGCGGGCACATTGTAGCCGCTGTCATCCGAAAGCGGGTCTCGCGATGGTGATTGGGACGGGCGATGCGCACAGACTTGCGTCGCTACATCGTTCACGATAGTCTCAATATTCAAATGAGAATGGGATACGTAATCACGGGCGAGGGGGATAGTCGCCGCAAGGTGGCGGTCGGTGATCATCTCGTCATCGGCCGTGCCGGTGACAACGGTCTCGTGCTTGCAGACTCGGCAGCTTCGCGCCGCCATGCCGAGATCGAACGAATGGGACAGGATTTTTTGTATCGAGACCTCGGCAGTAGCAACGGCACGAAGGTCAATAACAGAGATACCATCCACCGTGAGCTGAAGCACGGCGACCTCATTCGGATCGGCCAGTCAACGATTCGCTTCATCGTCGCTGACGAAGCCGGCCAGGCGGTTCCCGATCGAACTGTGTTCATCCCCACGGTCCTCGACTCCAAGGAGAACGAACAATCAGCTCTTTCTGATTCCCGGTCAAAAGAGCTTCTCGAAACCGCCTATACGCTCATGAACGCGATCGCCACGAACTTTGACCCGTGTGACCTTGCTCAGAGCATCCTCAGCATCACTTCGAAGGCGATTCAGGGACGGCGAGCGGCAATCCTTTACGCCGACGATCAG
Source organism: uncultured Thermoanaerobaculia bacterium (assembly GCA_964497785.1). Classification (GTDB taxonomy): domain Bacteria; phylum Acidobacteriota; class Thermoanaerobaculia; order Thermoanaerobaculales; family Sulfomarinibacteraceae; genus CAZCEX01. The sequence continues at coordinate 5,961 of CAZCEX010000027.1, forward strand.
GGAGGACTGCAGCCGTGCCCGGCATGCGGTGCGGTGCACTCCGTATTCAACGGTATGCCGGAGGCCACATCCGTCGAAGAGATCCAGATCAGCGAAACGACTGCCAAGCGGGTGCTCACAGACGGAGAGAACGTGCTCTATCGCTCGGCGCGATCCGAAGCGAAGGTGGATGCCAGCCTCAGCATGCTGGCCCTCAATCTGACCTCCATCTTGTGTGTGCCTATTCGCACGCAGGACCGAATTCTCGGAATTCTCTACATCGACACGGATGTGGCCGACCGCGTCTACACGTACGATGACCTCCTGCTCGCCGCGGCCGCCGGCAACAGTGCCGGCCTGGCCCTCGAAAACGCCCGGATCCATCAGTCTCTGCTCGAGAGAAATCGTCTTGAGCAGGAGGTCGCCGACGCCTGGACGATCCAAGAAGGTTTCTTGGTCAAGGACTGGCCCGAGGACGACCCTCGATTTGACGTGTATGGCGAGACCCGGCCTGCGAAGACAGTTGGGGGGGATTTCTTCGATTTCGTGCAGCTTGACGATCGATTGGTCGGCTTTCTGATTGGCGATGTGAGCGGAAAAGGCGTGCCGGCGGCGCTCACGATGGCGCAGTTGCTCGCGGAGTTCCGTCTCTGTGCTGCAGGCGCCGACTCACCCGCCCGGGTCCTGACGCAGATAAACGGCGCAATGGTCGGCCGCAGTCGCATGGGTACGTTCTGCTCGATGGCCTACGTCATCGTCGATCTCGAAAACGGTCACCTTGTTGGCGCAAACGCCGGACACCACCCGATGCTCGTCATTTCAGATCACGACGCCGCCAGCCTTTTTGAACCGTCTGGGCCGCCCATCGGCATTCTCAAGGACGCAGCATGGGTCGATGAAACCGCTCTCGTTCGGCCGGGAGAAACCCTGATCCTCTACACCGACGGCATTGTCGAGGCACGCTCCGGAACAACCCAGGCCATCTCCGGTGCACCCCAGGAACAATACCAACGGCAGCGTCTTGAACTCGTTGCGAGCGACAACCCGAGCGCCCCTCCCCGCGAGCTCATTTCTAAGGTATTGAGCGATGTTGAAGAGTTCTGTGGCGGCTCTCGTCCGCATGACGACTGCACGATCATTGCCCTGAGGTACCACAACGGTGGATGAGGACATCCGCCTCACGGTTCGAACCGAGCCACGTCTGCTCGGGGCCGTGCGATGCCTGATCCAAGGCTGGGTCGAGCGAAACGGTGTCGCGACGGATGTTGCAAATCGGGTGGTCCTGGCGATTGACGAAGCCTGCAGTAACGCAATCCGGCACGCCTACGAAGGACGTTGTGACGAGGTCATGGAGCTTTCTCTGCGTTCGACACCGGAGTGGCTCGAGGTCGTGCTGTGCGATCACGGACTGACCTGTTCGGAAGAAAAAAGCGCGCCTCGCGACATTGAAATACCCAGTCCGGAGAGTCTCTGTCCCGGCGGCCTCGGAGTGCAGCTCATACACAAGGTCTTTGACGAGGTCGTTTTTCGTCCTGGGAATACCTGCGGCAACTGTGTCACCATGCGTCTGAAGCGTGAGCGGTGATGGAGGGGTGATGGGGTTAGAGATCGAAAAATCGGGATCGAGTCAACACCTCTTGATCACGGTCAGGGGCGAGGTTGATCTTTACAGCTCGCCGGACCTGCGGACAGCTATCCTGGAGGCGGTACCCAAGGTGGCAGATCGGCTTGCGGTTGACCTCAGTGGCGTCCAGTACATGGATTCCTCCGGCGTAGCCACCTTGGTTGAAGGGCTCAAGAGCGCCCAGGAGCACGCGCGGAATTTTCGCCTGGTCTGTCCCTCCGAGGCGGTCATGAGCGTGCTCAAGCTCGCTCGGTTGGATTCGATCTTCGAGGTTGGCGTAACACCGTGACGGCTGTTCTCGGCCAGGTCGGTCGCTGGTCGCTGGGCATGCTCTCAGCGGCTCTCCAGGTTGCCGTGCTGATGGTCGAGACCTTCCGCTGGCTTCTTGTCGAACCCTTCCGCGGCAAAGGGCTGCGATGGCGGGCGGCCGTCGAGGACGTCGTCGAGTTCGGCGTACGGTCCTTGCCGATCGTCGGCATGATCTGTTTCCTCATCGGGGTGATCATCGCCCTGCAGTCGTCCTACTCCCTGGAACGATTCGGCGCGAATCGTTTCATCGCCGACCTCGTCACCGTGGCTGCTCTGCGCGAGCTTGCACCATTGATGACGGCCATCTTGATCACCGGCCGGAGCGGCTCAGCCATCACCGCGGAGATCGGAACGATGATGGTCAGCGAAGAGGTCGATGCACTCGAGGTCATGGGCATCAATCCGATCAAGTACCTGGTCGCTCCGAAATTCCTTGCGATGCTCATCTCCGTACCATGCATCACCGTCCTGGCGATGCTCATCATGGTCGTGGGCGGGTTGGTTTCTGCCGTGATCGTAGTTGGAGTTCCAGCTCATATCTACATCGAGCAGGCACTCGGGGCCCTCTACGGCAAGGACTTGCTGACTGGGCTGGTCAAGAGTGTATTTTTCGCAGTAGCGATCTGTTGGGTTGGAGTCTACCGGGGCTTTCAGGTCGAAGGCGGCGCAGAAGGCGTTGGCCGGCAAACGACCTCATCGGTGGTCACAGCGATATTCCTGATCATTCTCATCGACCTCGTATTCACGGTTCTGTTCTACTTCGTCTGATATGAGTACGCCCGAGCCTCCCGTCATCGTCGCCGAAGACCTCGTCGTCAGGTACGGCAGCCATACGGTGCTCGACGGCGTCAGCTTTACGGTGAAGCGAGGCGAGATATTCGTCATTCTCGGGGGCAGTGGTTCGGGGAAGACCACGCTGCTGCGCACGCTCGTCGGACTGATGCGTCCGGCCTCCGGGAGAATCCTGATCATGGGCAGAGATTTTACCGCCATGAACGACAATGAACGCATCGAGCTGCGGAAGAAAATCGGCATGTGTTTCCAGGGCTCAGCGCTGCTCAACTCGATTTCGGTAGGGGACAACGTTGCGTTGCCCCTGCGAGAGCACACTCGGCTGGAAGAATCGACGATCGATATCATGACCAAGATCAAGCTCGAGCTGGTCGGCCTCGGTGGCAGCGAAAGCAAACTTCCTTCGGAGCTGAGCGGAGGTATGCGGAAGCGCGCCGGCATAGCCCGCGCGATGGCGATGGACCCCGAGATCATCTTCTATGACGAGCCGTCGGCGGGGCTCGATCCGATTGTCGCGGCCGGCCTCGACGAGCTCATCCGCCGCATGCAACAGACCTTTGGCTTGTCGAGCATCGTAGTGACCCACGAGATGGAGAGTGTGCAACTCATTGCTGACACCGTCTGCGTACTGCATCAGGGTAGAGTCGCAGGCATCGGTTCGTTGGCGGAGCTCGAACAATCTCAACATCCCTATATCCGCCAGTTCATGGCGCGCGAGGCGGATGATGAGACGTCCGCCGATGATGAGTACACGCGGTCATTGACTGAAAGCTGAAGAATCGAGAGGAACGATGCCAGCAGCCAATCACGATTTCACACAGGCCGAGATCAAGGCCGGCGCCCTCGTCCTGGCATGCCTTGTGGTCCTTGTCGCTTTCGTGGCGGCGATCCAGGGCTTCAGACCGAAAGACGACAGCGCCAAGAGGTACTTCGCGTCGTTTTCGAACATCAGCGGCCTCAACGTGGGCGCCGACGCCCGTTTCGGCGGCGTCAAGGCGGGCAAAGTCGTCGCCATCAGATCAGACCCCGAAGATCGTTCACTGATCCAGGTCGAGATCGAGGTTGGTGGTGAGTTTCCAGTCAACGAGGGGTCGCTGGCGAGCACCGAGCAGATCTCGTTGACGGCCGAAAAACACATCGAGATCTCGACCGGGTCCGCCGACCTGCCGTTGCTTTCGGACGGCGATGTTCTGGCGGTCAACGCCGGCGCCGGCGGTCTCTTCGATATCCCCGACATTGAGGGGGTGATCACAAGGCTCGAGACTCTGCTTGACAGCGTCATCACGATCGTCGGTGTCGAGAAGGCACGCGCGGCCGTGAATGGGGACAATCCGGAGATCGTTGACGCGACGCAGATCACCGCCGCCCTCAAGACTGCCCTGTCTGCAAGCGGAGACACTGCGCGGGCCCTCGATGAAACCCTCGTCGAAAACCGTGAGTCGATACATCAGGTCCTCACAGGTCTTGCCCTGCTCGAATCCCAGGCCGGTGAGCTGATTCAACAGATGTCAGGAATGGTGAGCGAGAATCGTGGCCCACTGCACGCGAGCATGACGAATCTCGAGAGTCTGACGAACGAGCTCAATTCCGAGATCGAACAGCTCAGCTCGTCACTCAACGCCACCTTGCAGAACCTCGAAGGTCTGAGCGCCAACTCCAACGACCTGCTCGAACAGGAAAGGCTCACGATCGAGGAGATCGTCGCCAACCTCCAGCAGACCACGCGCAACCTCAAGGAGCTGTCTCGAACGCTTGCGGACCAACCCGAAGCGCTGTTGCGCGGCAAGGGACGGCAGGGGCGCACGTACAAGGAGAAGCCATGAGATCGAAATGCTGGACCATCGTAACCCTTCTTCTGATAGCCGGTTGCGCCTCGACGCCACCTATTTCGTACTATACGCTCGACATGACGCCATCCGGTCGCGCAACGACTGAGGACGGACTTGATGTCGAAGGTATTCGTACAACCGAAGCGCTTGCACGTTCTCAGATTCAAATCCAGGCCTCACCGACTCGGGTCGACTACTACGCCAGCCATGAGTGGGCGGGAAACATCGGCGAGTTGGTCGGTCGCAAGCTGGCCGCAGAGTTCGGAACCGAGAATGCGAAGAAACCCCGCCTGACGCTCTCAGGAACTCTGCTCGAGTGTGCTCAGGTCGATCAGGCGGATGCTGCCGAGGCGAAGATGGTGATGAGTATCGTGATCCGCGATACGCATCAACCCCGGCGCAGCACGCCACTCATCAAGAAAACGTACACCTCAAGCACGAAAGCGTCGGCCAAGAGTCCATCAGCCGTTGTCGAGGCCCTGTCGCGCTGCGCGGAAGAGATCGCGGCCGAGATTGCATCCGACGTCTCGGCTCTGAAGGTAGGGATCTAATTCGCATCGATTCAGCAAGATAAACGTAGGGACGAATGGAGTCGAGGTCACTCCCTCGCGGGCTTCAGCCTCGTCATTGTCCATGACCATCACATCCAGGTCGAGGATCACGACCTGCGGCTTATCAACGCGAAGCCTCCAGATAAACAACTCCTGCAAGATTTTACGAAGAAGCCGGATTCGCCCTCATCCAATGGCTCCGAAGAAACGCTTCACTGAGTGCGATGACAGAATATCGTCCTGTTTTCGTTCGATCGTGGCGGCATATCCGTCGCCGCTTTTCAAGACTCAGAATCGCTCAGGTTGGGTTTAATTCAAAACACTTACATCCCAAGCCCCGGTGTCGCTGGACTCAAAGTCGTCTGAGAAAATCGTATGAACCGGCATTTGCCATCGCAAGATCGTGCTGTCGGGTTGACATCCGGCAAAGACGACGTTCGATTCGGTAGCGCACATCTGATATATCGCCTGCATGCCGCCGTACGGACCGATGTAGGGATTCCCGAGGGAAAGCCACGTCGCGCCGTCGTCCTCGGACAAGAATAGCTGCATGTACCGTTCATCGCTTGTGCCTTCCTTGCAGCAGGCAGATGCAAGCAGGCTGTCACCAACTTTGATCACATCTCGCCAGTAAGTCAGGGTGGGGCGGTCTAGATTGACGGAGGTGACCTCCGACCACGATAGGCCTTGGTCCAGACTCCTGTAAAGGCTGATGGGCGTGTTGGGCGTCGTACGGACGTCCCCACAAAAATAGACGCCGTTTCCGGCATCGCAGAGGGGCTGGAAGAGGGATGCTCCGGGTACGGTGACGGAAGACCAACTCGTGCCCTGATCGGCTGAGCGGTACATCTTGTCGGTGACCACCGACGGCCACAGCAATACGTTGTCGCTGGTCAAGATCATCTGACGCGCCCACGCCGACGCGCCTTGTCCGGGCTGAGCACTTGGCACGGACCATGTCGCGCCGTTGTCGGAGGACATGATGACCTTGTTTGTGGTGTCGAGGCTCTTGATGTTCACCATCCAGCGATTCTCTCCCAGATAGACAGGGCTGAACACGGCTCTTGCATTCGCGCTACTCACAAGGCTGTTGATCTGCGCGGCAGACAGCGCAACGGTCCACGTGGAACCGGTATCGGTGCTTTTCATCAAACAGGCGCTGCCCGTGTCGCCCGTGCCCGAAAAAACAGTCGCGCCGTTCTGCCCGAAGAAATATGTGTGAGCGCCGGTCGAGTTCGGACAACCAACCACTTGCCACGTTGCCCCATAGTCCTCGCTGAGCAGAAATCGATTGGAGGCCTGCGAGGAGCGTTTCCCAGCTATGATGCGTCCGTTGCCCAGGTAGTGAATGGCGCTGAAGGCGTCTGAGGCCATCTCCCCCTGATAGACGGCTTCCGCACCCACCGGGCTTTCAGCCCACGCGGTATTCTGCGCTCCCACTGCTGCCTGCTGGACCATGAGCAAGGAAAGGGCCGCGAGAGATCCACGGAGATTGCCGGGCCTCCTGCTCGAATACCGTAGCGGAGTCCCCATGAAGTACTCCTTTCACGCGCCCAAGAGTAGCAGAGGCGCCGTTTTACGAGCCGTAGCCGGAAGGGATCGGCCGGGGGGCGCCGCGAGCGTGCGCGCCGCCTGGTGACCTTTGCCGCATATGGTTCTGTGCTCGACAACCCGACCTCGGACCCGACGACGATCTATCCGCAGTAACGATTGAGCGGGAGCGGTGGCGCCGTTGTCGTGGTCAAGGTCTCAGTACAGCAACAACCCCGGCGCGGCGCCATCGACGCTTTCATGCATCGCCAGCTGGATCTCTACGGCGGTCTTACGGAAGTGGAGTCTTGATCCAACCGGCTTTGACCTCGAGAACGGTTCGGGCTGTAAAGGTCCAAAGCAAGACCTTCTTGCCGACGAGATACTCGGGATTGCCCCGAACCTCTCGAATAAAGTTCAACCGGGCCTGATTCACACCGCCCCCGGTCGTCGTCATCGTATCCACATGAAAGCCGAGTTCGAACGCCAGTTGCTGTGCGAAACCGGCATCGTCTATATTCCAGATCAACATATTTGAGTCGCCCAGAACAATGACCGGGGAGTCGGGGTGGCGGAGCTTGTGACCACCTTCTCCAGCCATACCGGGGCCGCTGATCTTCCGATACGAAACTGTTTCTGTGGGTAGGTCGTTGATGCCGCCCACATCCCGGAGCCTCCGGTAGAGGTGGCCAAAATGCTCCTTGCTCAACCATTCGGCTGAGAACGGAGCGTCCGGATTGCCATAGGTTTTCAGGGCGCGTTTGTACCAGCGTCTGCTTTTCAGATATTGACCAACCACATTCGCGGCAAGGGCTGTTCCTGAAGGCGTCCAATGTGTATCCGACCTGCAAAAAAGAGATCCCTGCTCTAAATGCCTGTTGCTGAGGAAAAACGCACTGAGGTTGATGGCGCGCACCCCCTCGTCCCGAACCAGGCGGAAGAAATCATCCTGCATGGGTTTGAGATGGGGCAACGGGTCTGAGCTCACATCATTGCCCAGGGGCATGACCCCTTCCGGGTAGATCACAGGTCTCACCGGGATCGGAACAAAAACGAGCTCGATCCCACGGGCATCGAGTTGATCCTTGAAATGGATGATTGATATGAGTGGATCAGCTTCTTCCGGGGCGGCTTTCGGATAGGTCTCCTGGGACTGGCTGCCAAAAAAAACACCAGCGGCGCCGTATCGCAGCTCTGAACCCTGATAGCACCACCCGTCCCGGGCCAAGAAACAGTTGGCCACACCCCCACGGTGTTCGGCCAGCAAGGCGGCGCACTCGGTCTCGAACTGCTCTACCACCGGCGCTGGCATCGCAAGAGTCTCGGGCTCCTTCGGTGCTCGCTCGAAAAGGCCGCATGCGCTGGTCAGCGAGAGCAGAATGATCACTGTGAGTCCGTTCTTCATTCCGGAACTACCTCTCCCCAACACGGTGTCTGCATCAACAGGCGCTCATCGAAAATCTCTCCACGTGTGATGGTGTCAAGATCGCCGGAAACGTCCGACCAGGGTCGAACCACAATCGTGATCTTTTCGCCTACTTGAAGGTGCGCGCCTGGTGTGAGCTCATATTTCTGCATAGCCCAAACAAAGACGAGTGCCTCGGTTTGATTCGACTCATCTTCTGGTTCAACGTCGACGAGATGAAGGCCGATCAGGTAGTCCGGGTACGCCGCTACGTTCGGGACCGGGATCTCCCCCATCGCGGCGATGACAGATCGGAAACGTCTTTCTTCACCGGATCTCAACGTCACAAAAGAATTGGTGCTGTTACCCGTGTCAACCAGGTCGAGAGACCGCCAGTCACCGAAGCTCAGTTCGCGCTCGGTGAACTCCCAGACGACATACTGAACCCCGTCCAACAAGGCCGGATTCTGCGCGAGGCGCCTCTTCAGTTCCAGCCGAGTGGCGAAGGCGCCGTCGTTATTACGAATGATTGAATCAACGGGCGCTTGCAGATGCCACGCCAACCTCTCGGACAGCCCTGCCTGCGAACCCCAACCAAGAGTCTTGTCTGAGTAAATGTTCGAAAAACTGTCACCCAATAAGAGGACCGGGGCCCGCGCCGGGACATGAATCGAGCTCGACTCGGCCACAGTTTGCATAGCGATCGATTCTTCCGGAAAGAGGGATGTGGAGACCAATGGCAGCATCTCAGAGAGGTCGCCGCGATTCGAGGCCACCGCCGATCCTTGCTCGAAGGTGCAGGACGCTTGCACACCTGATGTACGGAGCCGTTCCGCCAGGTGTTGTGCCACGGCATCAACGGCTTGCCAGCTCCAGTGGGTATCTGTCTTCAAGTATGCGGTTCCCAATTCCTGGAGAGTTTCGTCCAGGTTCTCGACCTCTACGCCGGCCCTCTTCAGTTGGGTGAGGAAGGCTGTCCACGATTCGTTGTGAAGTAGCTCGCCCCTGTGCAGCCGCCTGCAGAGCTTGTCCGGAACCACGCCCGCTTTGACAGGGACCGGAACGAGGAGGAGTCCGATTCCACGGTTGCCGAGTTGGTCTGCGAATTCGAGTATTGCGGGAATGGGGTTGCACGACGGCGGATCCAACCACGAGGATGTTTCTTTCACTCTCAGTGCCTGGTATTCGGGGTCGAGGAAGCCGTCCCCGGTCAGGTAATCAACCGCGGGTTCAAAAAAGAGCCACCCCTCGCGTCCGATCCGCACCTGCTCAGTTCCCCAGCCAACCCGTACGAGAGCTTCTTGCACTGGAGGGCGGAGCGCTTTCCCGACGACGGAGGTGTCGACGAGATCATCCCCGATGCTCTCGATCTCCCTGAGCATCGCGCGATTTCCGGCCTTGAGCTTCGTCCACAACGGCCCGTGAACCTCGACGGCGCCCTGCACTGCACGAGCAGGCAGCGCAAGCGATCGGAGCATGGGGAACTGGGCGCTGGCAGCGGGCGAAAAGCCCGTGGCCGCCCAGACCAGCAACTGGGCCCCTGGAACGAGAACAAGCATGAGAATGAAAAGAATGACCAGAGTGCGTGCACTGACAGGACCAATATCGGTGTAACCGATCTCTTCTTGCGCGATCTCTTCCCGGTTCATATTGGTTCCCATCAGAAGATGAAGTAAATGAACGGATTGAAGCTCTGGGTGAAGAGCAGGGCGATGGAAATCCACAAGGACGCGACGACTGCCAGACACCGGGCCGGACTCAGTTTGCGGGTAAAATCCCACGTCTGCGGAGCGAGCCAGACGATGAGCCCTGCGGCGATGAAGGTCAGGACGGGGTAGGCTTCGTATGCCAGGGACATGCCGAGGGTGGATTGCAAAGAAAGCCCCCCCATGCCGAACATCGCCTCGAGATAATGCAGGGCTTCGCCAAGCGTCTCAGCACGGAAGAAAACCCACGATATCAATACGATGAAAAAGGTCAGCACCACCCGCAGAGGGCCCGGTAGGCGACGATACAAAGCGTCTTTTCCGAATGCTCGCTCCAGGGACAGTACAGTGCCGTGGATCGCTCCCCAGACGACGAAGTTCCAGCTCGAGCCATGCCAGAGACCACCGAGAAGCATCACGATGTAGAGGTTGACATAGGTTTTTGCTTTTCCTTTTCGGTTCCCGCCCAGAGGAACGTAGAGGTAGTCCCGCAGCCACGAGGAGAGGGAAATATGCCACCGCCGCCAGAACTCGGTGATCGAACGAGAGAGGTAAGGTGAGTCGAAGTTCTTCGGGAAGACAAAGCCGAGCATCAATCCAAGCCCGATTGCCATGTCGGAGTAGGCCGAGAAATCGAAATAGATCTGGAATGCGTAGGCAACCACCCCGTACCATGCGTCCAAGATGTCCAGCGAGGTTGCTCCGAAGGCAAGGTCCGCCACTTTTCCGCAGGGATTTGCCAGAACGATCTTCTTCAACATGCCGATGGAAAAAAACGCAACGCCCCTCGAGAATTTTTCGACCGTATAGGTTCGGAATTGCAGCTGGTTGGCGACCTCCGAAAATCGGATAATAGGGCCCGCCACCAGCTGCGGAAACATGGAGACATAACAGGCGAAATCGATGAAGCGTGAGATCCCCGCGGCGTGCCCGCGATAGACGTCGATGGTGTAGCTCATCGACTGAAAGGTGTAGAAACTGATTCCGAGAGGCAAGGTGAT